>JAJAYG010000124.1 GCA_026786335.1 Chitinophagales bacterium
ATGCTTATGTACCAAAACGCGGAGTAAGACTATTTGCGAAACAGTCTTTTAATCACTTCAACGAAACGGATAACGAAAATTTCACAAACAGTGAAGTATCGTTGGAATTTTATCAAACTTCCCGAACATTAATTCCAATTACGTTAGGTATAAAAGGAGGAGCAGCTCATGCAACTGGTGATGTTCCTTTTTATGAACTCAATACAGTAGGCAGAACTACAGGATTACATGGCTATGATCGCGACCGTTTTTCGGGAAACACTTCTGCATACCTGGATAATCAGCTTACAGTGGAATTCGGAAGCGTAAGAACTGCAGTAGTTCCCCTCACCATTGGCGTTTTCGGATTTTATGATGTTGGCAGAGTGTGGATACCCGATGAGACAAGCAACACACTGCATACTGGTTATGGTGGTGGATTTTATTTAAAACCTTTGTTAGATGTTCTCACTACCAAATTCTCCATTGCTTTTTCTGAGGAGGAAAAATCAGGATTGTTTGAATTTGGATTGGGGCTAAAATTATAGTCTGTCAGATGCTAAATGGTTTTAAAAATAAACTCTGCTGTCTCAAATTTTCTTTCGCCCTTCAAATTTAGAAATAGTTTAAGAAGTAACCGACTTCTTTAATTAAAAAAAACACGCCGGTTTAATCATTATGCAAAACGAATTTGCTGAGCGAAATTTCTTTTCACAGAAGAATCAAAAAGTACTTTTTGCAGGGAACAAAAATCACAGCTGGCTTAGTTAAGTAACCTTTTACAACTTTTCTACAGTCTTTTGCCTGATGCAGAATTACGAATAAATTTTTCTCTGGACTTAGAAGAAGAAGAAACAATAGAAACAACAGAAATTATAGAAACTATTTAAGCAATAGAAACCCTTCCCCAATTCCTTCCCAAACAAAATACTATTTACCCACCACCTCCGTTTACACCAATTAAAATATATTTGCGCTTCCATGAAAATCCTCAGCCGGCTTTTCCTTATTATTTTCCTCTCCACCACCATCTTTTTAAGTTCCTGCAGTGAATATTCGCAGGTACAAAAGAGTGATGATTACTATTTGAAGTTTGCAAAAGCAAAAGAATATTACGAAGCCAAACAATATTACAGATCACTCACCTTATTGGAAGATCTGATTACTTATTTCAAAGGCACTAACGTAATGCAGGATGTTTTGTATTACTATGCTTATTGTCATTATCAAACAGGTGAATATTTAGTAGGTGCTTATCATTTTAAATCATTCGCCAATACTTACCCCACCGATCCGAGAGCAGAAGAGTGTATGTTTATGAATGCTAAATGTTATTATGATGTATCACCCGGTTACATGCTTGAACAGAGTTATACCGAGCAAAGCATTGAAGCAAATCATCTTTTTTTAAACAACTATCCAGCGAGCACTTATGCAGCAGAAGCCAATAACATGATGGACGACATGCGGGCCAAACTGAATACAAAAGCATTTTATAGTGCCGAGCTCTATTACAGAATGGGGAAATACAAAGCTGCTTCGAGAGCATTGGAAGATATGTTGCATGACTATCCCGATAATCCTGAGGCAGAAGAAGCCTACTTTCTTATCTTGAAATCTGATTATGAATATGCCTACAACAGCATATCTGACAAGCAGGAAGAACGCTACCAGAAAGTAATTAAAAGCTATGACTTATTTTTGAAAAAATTTGAGGCAAGTAAAAGATTACCCGAAGCAAAGAATATTTACGCACTTACAATTAAAAACTTAGACAAAATCAAAAACAATGATTAAAAGCAAAAATGCTCCTGCAATTTCACCCGTTCTTGAAACACGTAACGTGGTTGACATGAAAAACAAAGTTGGTAATGTGTATGAAGCCGTTGCCATAATTGCTAAAAGAGCCAATCAGATTTCGCAATCTATTAAAGAAGAATTGCATGGCAAGCTGGAAGAGTTCGCAATCACTTCTGATAACCTTGAAGAGATACACGAAAATCGCGAGCAAATAGAAATCTCAAAATTCTATGAGAAACTGCCGAACCCTGCATTACAAGCCACTCAGGAATTTTTGGATGGAAAAATTTATTTCCGCAATCCTGCAAAAGAATCAAACACTGATTTTTAATTTTCAGTAATGGAAAAAATTAACGCAGGAGCACCCTCCTGCGTTTTCTTTTTTAAAGAAGTTCCCAATCAAGTTTCTGCATAACTTTACAGCACATGAATGCATTGAGCAATAAAAAAATAATTATTGGAATAAGCGGAAGCATTGCGGCTTACAAGAGCGCAACAATGGTTCGATTGCTGGTTAAAGAAGGCGCGCAGGTTAAAGTGATTATGACTAAAGATGCGTGTAACTTTATTTCACCTCTTACACTTTCAACGCTTTCAAAAAACAAAGTAGTTACTGAACTTATTGATGGAAATGAAGCTACCTGGAACAATCATGTAGAACTTGGATTATGGGCCGATGTTTTTGTTGTGGCTCCTGCCTCTGCAAATACCATCGCAAACTTTTCTAACGGAATTTGCGACAACATGCTTACTGCTGTTTATCTCTCAGCGAGATGTAAAGTATGCATTGCTCCTGCAATGGATGAAGACATGTGGAAGCATACTTCAACACAAAAAAATATTACTTCACTCATTTCTTATGGTAACAAAATTATTCCTGTTGATAGCGGTGAACTTGCAAGTGGATTGGTTGGGGAAGGAAGAATGGCGGAGCCCGAAGCAATTGTTGCATACTTAAACGATCTGCTTTCAGAAAAAAAAAACGAAGGCCGGCTAAAAGGTAAAAAAGCATTGGTGACTGCGGGGCCTACTTATGAAGCAATAGACCCTGTAAGATTTATCGGCAATCATTCATCGGGTAAAATGGGAATTGCCATTGCTGATGAACTCGCAAATGAAGGAGCCAGCGTAGAACTGATTCTTGGCCCCTCATCATTAAAGCCGCAAAACACTTCGGTAAAAACAATAAACGTTACAAGTGCCGCAGAAATGTTTAATGTGGCTTCCAAATCATTCAAACATGCTGATGTTGCAGTAATGGCTGCTGCTGTTGCTGACTACACTCCTGAAAAAACCTTAACCCAAAAAATAAAAAAGCACAATGGCAATTCGCTTGATCTGTCGTTGATAAAGACTACAGATATTTTAAAATCTTTGGGGAAAGAAAAAAAGAAGAATCAATTATTGGTTGGCTTTGCGCTCGAAACAAATGATGAGTTGAAGAATGCAAAAGAAAAACTCAAAAAAAAGAATCTTGATTTTATTGTGCTTAATTCGTTGAATGATAAAGGTGCAGGTTTTAAACACGATACAAATCAAATCACCATTATCGACAGAGACAAAAAGATTTTTTCATTTCCATTAAAAGCAAAACAAGAAGTTGCCAAAGACATCGTTAAGCACATTGCTGCTAAATTGAAGAAATGAAAATTGAAAATACAAATGAAAAGCAAAGTGAAATTTATTAGTGTTATGAAAACAATATTGATTTTAATAAGCTGTGTTCTTATTTCATTCTATAGCCATGCACAGGAACTCAATTGCCAGGTTCGTGTTATTGCACCTAACACTCAAACAACTGACCCAAAAGTTTTTGAAACCTTACAGAAATCAATTATCGAATTCATGAACAACCGCCATTGGACCGGCGATATTTATGGCCCGCAGGAAAAAATTGATTGCAGCATTCTTATTACTATTTCTCAGGAGCTTTCTTCTGACAAATTCGCGGCTCAAATAACTGTTCAAAGCAGCAGACCAACTTTTAACTCAACCTACAACTCTCCTATTATTTATTTAATTGATAAAGACTTTCAGTTTCAGTACGCACAATATCAAAACCTGATTTATAATGACAATCAATACACCGATAACCTAACTTCAGTACTCGCCTATTATGCGTACATGATTTTGGGATTTGACTATGATAGTTTTTCGCAATCGGGTGGCACTGCCTATTTTCAAAAAGCAAACAGCATAGCGAGTTCTGCGCAAAGTTCCAGCAGTTCGGGGCCGGGCTGGAAATCTTACGAAAGCATTCGCAATCGTTTTTGGCTCGTTAACAATATGATCAATCCAAAGGTTGATTATGTGCACACCGTATTTTATAAATATCACCACGAAGGATTAGATAACATGTTTGATAAAGGTGAAGCAGCACGCAAACCGATTGTTGATGCATTGGTGCTCTTAAATAAATTAAAAGAAGATGCACCCAATGCCATGATCACCCAAACATTCTTACAAACTAAAGGTGATGAGCTGGTAAATATTTTTTCGAAAGCAACACCTCAGGAAAAATCTCAGGTAGTCACCATTCTTACTTCGCTTGATGCATCCAATGCAACAAAGTATCAGGCAATCATGAAATAAGATTTATTTTTTATTGAACTGAAGTGTTCTCACGAATGTAATCCAAGGACAGCTAATTCATATCCCTTCAATCCAAATCCAACAATACTTGCTTTGCATTTTCCAACCAACAAAGACTTGTGGCGGTATTCTTCTCTTGCATACGGGTTTGAAATATGAACTTCAACAACAGGAGATTTTATTGATGCAACTGCATCGGCAATTGCAACTGAAGTGTGTGTGTAACCACCTGCATTCAAAATAATTCCATCAACAGAAAATCCTGAATCATGAAGTTTGTTGATGATCTCGCCTTCCACATTGCTTTGAAAATATTCCAACTGATGTTCAGGAAATTTTTCTTTCAACTCTTCAAAATAATTTTCAAAAGTCTGGCTGCCGTAAATATGCGGCTCCCTTGTTCCCAGCAAATTAAGATTTGGTCCGTTGATGATTAAAATTTTCATCTGTAGTTTTCGTTGTACAGTTTAGCTGCGCAAGTTAGAAGATTGCCTGCACTATTCACGTTTCACTATTCACGTTTCACCAATTTTACCAAATGGATTGGCACAGTACTATCAAAGGATTTAGAGCTTACTTGCAATTAGAGCGATCGCTTTCGCCCAATTCAATTGATGGCTACCAGCACGATGTAAAATTGTTGCATCAGTTTTTCGAACTCAATAATAATCACGTGCAGCCCGAAGCAGTTTCGCAATCCGATTTGCAGGCATTTATTGAATACATCAACGAAACCGGATTAAGCGATCACACGCATGCAAGAATTCTTTCGGGCATCAGAAGTTTTTACAAATATCTGATGATGGAAGACCTGGTAAAAAATGATCCCACACTTTTAATTGAAGGCCCCAAGCTGAGAAGAAAATTACCCGATACACTGAATGTAAATGAAATCAATTTACTCATGCAAGCCATTGATCATTCGCGCGCCGATGGCATGCGTAACAGAGCCATCATTGAAACACTTTATGGCTGCGGATTGCGAGTGAGTGAATTGGTTGAACTAAAAATTTCTAATCTATATTTCGATGTTGGTTTTATTAAAGTGATTGGGAAAGGAAATAAAGAACGCTTAGTTCCTATAGGAGAATCTGCCATTAAGCACATTGAATTTTACCGGGAAGGAATAAGAAATCATGTGCCTATTAATACAGGGCACGAAGATTTTCTTTTCCTAAATCGCCGCGGAAGAAAGCTCACACGTGTTTATGTTTTTATGATGATCAAAGAATTGGCGCTTAAGATTGGATTGAAAAAATCAATTTCGCCGCACACTTTTCGCCATTCATTTG
>JAJAYG010000125.1 GCA_026786335.1 Chitinophagales bacterium
CAACAATATCTTTCTCTATGGTTGATGCTGAAATTTCTTTTCCCAATGCTTCAGAACATTTCTGAAGTAAATAATCTTTTGTTGGAAATGTATGTTGACGATTCTTGAGACAATTATCGATGATTCGATAACGGATATAAGCGTCTTTGTTCAGAGGCATGTTGAAAATAATTTATTGCTCAAGCTTGATAATTTGCCTTGTGGTATAGAAATTACATTTCTTAAAGAAATGTCATTTCTGCTCACTGATCTCCTGGCAAAGTTCCACCAACACCCCATTCACATTCTTAGGATGAACAAAGCAAACAAGTTTATTATCTGCACCGAGCTTTGGTTCTTCATTCAATAAGATAAAACCTTCTGCTTTCAGGCGTTTCATTTCTTCACGAATATTCTCCACTGCAAATGCAATGTGATGTATTCCTTCTCCTTTCTTTTCAATAAACTTCGCAATTACTCCGCTTGGATCGGTTGATTCAAGCAACTCAATCTTGTTTTCACCTACTTTAAAAAATGAAGTGTTTACGTTTTCACTCGCTACACTTTCAGTTTTGTATGCTGCAACTCCAAGTAACTTTCTGTAAGTTTCATTAGCCGAAACAAGATCTCTTACTGCAATGCCGATGTGTTCAATTTTTTCCATCAATTTTTTTTCATTGTTCATGTGAACTAATTGCTTAAGTTTGCGTTTAGATTTAATCTAAACAAAGGTTTAATCGTAAATGTATGTTGAAACTTCCAATCTATCTTGATAACAGTGCCACCACGCCAATGGATCCGCGCGTGCTGGAGCAAATGGTCCCTTACTTCCATGAAAAGTTTGGTAATGCTGCCAGCCGCAGTCATTCTTTTGGCTGGGTAACTGAAGAAGCTGTTGATTATGCGCGTGAGCAAGTTGCGAAACTGATCAATGCAGATGCTAAAGAAATAATTTTTACTTCGGGTTCCACTGAAGCAAACAACCTTGCATTAAAAGGGGTGTTTGAAATGTATGCATCAAAAGGAAATCACATTATCTCAGTTACTACAGAGCATAAGTGCATACTTGATGCCTGCAAGCACATTGAAAAATTGGGCGGTTCTTATACGTTGCTCGAAGTTGATGATCAGGGAATGATTGATTTGAAAGAACTGGAAGCAGCGATTACTGATAAAACAATTTTGATATCGGTGATGTATGCAAACAATGAGATCGGTGTTATTCATCCAATAAAAGAAATTGCAGCAATAGCAAAAAAACACAATGTACTTTTTCATACCGATGCAACACAGGCAGCAGGAAAAATTCCGATTGATGTACAGGAAGACGGAATTCATTTGCTCTCGATGAGCGCGCACAAAATGTATGGACCAAAAGGTGTTGGTTGTTTGTATGTGCGCCGTAAAAACCCGAGAGTAAAAGTTACTGCGCAGATGGATGGCGGTGGTCACGAACGCGGAATGCGCTCAGGAACTTTGAATGTTCCCGGCATTGTAGCATTTGGAGCAGCATGTGAGATCAATGCAAAAGAAATGTATGATGATGCTGCACGCTTAAGCAAGTTGCGTGATAAATTAGAGAACGCTCTCTTAAAATTAGAAGAATCTTATGTGAACGGAAAAAGAGATTCGCGCATGCCACACATCACCAACATTAGTTTCAAATATGTAGAAGGTGAAGGTTTGATGATGGCGTTTAATAAAGACATAGCAGTTTCATCCGGCAGCGCTTGCACATCAGCATCGCTGGAGCCGAGTTATGTTTTAAAAGCATTAGGATTGGGTGATGATCTTGCACACTCTTCGATTCGATTTTCATTAGGAAGATTTACAACCGAAGAAGAAATTGATTTCACGATTAAGAAATTAACCGATGCGGTAAACAGAATGCGTGATATAAGTCCGCTGTGGGAAATGTTTAAAGAAGGAATTGATATTAGTACAGTAGAATTTAAGCCACATTAAAAAAGTAAAAAATGGAGAATAGAAAATAGAGAAATGGAAATTTTCATCAACTCAACTTTCTAATTTCTAATTTCAATTTTCATAAACAACTTCACCTTTAAAAAGAAAAATTATGGCATACTCAGAAAAAGTTTTAGAACACTATGAACACCCATTGAATGTGGGCACACTCGATAAGAGTAAATTGAATGTAGGAACCGGTCTCGTGGGCGCACCTGAATGCGGTGACGTTATGCGCCTGCAAATTGAAGTGGATCCCGAAACACAAACTATTATTGATGCAAAGTTTAAGACCTTCGGCTGCGGTTCGGCGATTGCTTCTTCATCACTTGCAACAGAATGGCTGAAAGGAAAATCATTGGATGAAGCCGCCACACTCGACAACATGGATATTGTTGAAGAGCTTGCACTTCCTCCTGTAAAAATCCACTGCTCTGTACTTGCAGAAGATGCAGTTAAGTCAGCCATCAATGATTACAGAATAAAGAACGGAATGGAGCCCATTCAATTAAAAGAAAGTGTTGTTCATTAAAAAATGAAAATAGAAAATAGTAAATAGAAAATCGTCAAAGACCATTTTCTATTTACTATTTTCCAATTCCCTTTTAACATGATTACAGTAAGCGAAAAGGCAAAAACAAAAGTTGATGCACTTGCAATAGAAACCGGTTTCAAAAATAGCTGGTTTATAAGAGTGAGTG
>JAJAYG010000126.1 GCA_026786335.1 Chitinophagales bacterium
GCTCCTTCAGCTCCTTCAGCTCCTTCAACTCCAACTGCTCCAACTTCTTTTTCTCTCTCGTTCAATAATCGTGTTGAGTGCTATTTGAAAGTTCAATCTCCCAATTTCCTATTTTCTATTTTCTATTTTCCAACTCAACTCTTTTTCCCCGGCAACATCGGCACAAATCTAAACGCATCAAATGCTTCCTCTTTAATTTCGGAAGCTGAAATTTTTGTGAATCTTTTCATCACCTGCAAATCACCTTCACCAACAGGAATCACAAGCATGCCGCTTTGTTTTAATTGCTCTAATAATTTTTCGGGAATGAATGGCGCAGCGGCTGTTACCAAAATTTTATCGAATGGGGCAAAGGTTGGAAGTCCATCAAAGCCATCGCCGTAAAAACATTTTATCGAAGTGTATCCCAATTTTTCCAGCAGTGGTTTTGTTTTTTGAAAAAGCAATTTCACTCTTTCAATGGTGAATACTCTTGCGCCCATTTCATTCAGCACTGCTGCCTGATAACCTGAACCGGTACCGATCTCTAAAATTTTTTCTCCCTTCTTTACTTCTAACATCTGCGATTGTGTAGCTACTGTAAATGGCTGCGAAATGGTTTGTCCTTCACCAATCGGGAAAGCGGTATCATCATAAGCACGCTCAATCAAAGCACTATCAAAAGCAAACAAATGCCGCGGCACTTTCAACATGGCCTGCAAAACATTTTCATCGGTAATTCCTTTCCTGTGAATTGATTCTACCAACCTCTTTCTCAATCCCTGATGCCGTGATGTATCCTGCTGATCATTTTTCATAATTTCAAAAAAACAAAGGTAGTTGTGAATATGCTCAATGCTTAATGATGAATGAAAATGAATCGATGAATTACAAATATCTTTTCCACAATCGTAATCCTGAGCTTTCTCTGACTTCTATTTTTATAATTTTGGCGCGATTGTTAAAGAGACTTCAGAAAAAAATATTCCTACTAATGAAAAAAATTTCAGTTTTTATTTTTCTCTCTCTGCTGGCTGCAACTTCATTCGCTTTAAATCCAGTAAGAGAATATGCAGTGCTGCCAAGTGATTTCGGATTGGATTATAAAGAAGTAACCATCACAGCAACAGACGGAATTAAACTCAATGCGTGGATTTTTAAATCCACAACACCAGATTCAAAAAAGATGGTGGTGATCAGCGATGATGGTGAAGGCAACATGGCTGATAATATGGAAGTGATTGGTCAGTGGCTTTCTTTAGGATACAATGTGGTGGCTTATGATTATCGCGGCTATGGCAAGAGCGAAGAATTTAACATCAACCAAAAATTTTACATCTATGCACAGTTTGCGAAAGACCTGCAGGGGGTTTTGGATTATGTGCGCAAAACTTACAGCCCTGGTTATGTTGACTTATATGGGATTGGAATTGGTGGCGGGCTATCAATTGGTTTGGGCAGCAGCAGCGGACAAGTGCGCCGCGTGATTGCCGATGGTCCTTATGTTTCGTTAGAAGATGCAAAGGCACGTATCAAACAATTTAAAGCGCAGGATTTAATGTTGCCATTGGCTTATGATAAAAATTTAATCGAACCCATCTATGCTCTAAAGGAAGGGCTCAATCAGGATAAACTAATGGGCATTCTTTTAATCGCCGGACAAAATGAACAAATTTTTGGACCCGATCAAATGAAGCAATTGCAAAAAATTCATCCGAAGAATTTGCAAATCTATTTAGTACCAAATGCTACCAATGATAAAAACCTGAGCACGAATAAAGATGAATACTTTAATCAGGTGAAGAAGTTTGTGACGGGGCATTGAGGAAAGATTTTGAACAAATACTCATGTCCATCATTTTATTTCCAAATTGCCACATTTCCATTTTTTCCTAAAAGAAAAAGAGTATGAAATCCATCAAGCGTTTTGTATGTACCATAAAAAGAAGAAAGCCCTAAGTCATCTGTGTTATGTGAGAGATTCCATGTTACGCCGCCATCTGTTGTATAAACATCATACGCATACTTTGAAATTGCATATCCTTCATTTTCATTTCTGAATCTAATATCAGTTAAATCTTCGCCTTGATTATCTATCTGCCAATTGAGATAGATATTTTTCCATGTAAGACCTCCATCCGTGGTACTAACAATTGCAGGATACTTTAAACCTCCCTGATCATAATAACCGGCTGCCCACCCCATACTTTCATTTGAAAACCAAACAGCATTCATGAAAAAATTCTTTTCATTGTACACATTCTCCCAACTTAATCCTCCATCAGTTGTTTTCCAAACGCATTTATAATATTCATCATCGTGCGCTACAGCTATGCCAGCCGATGAAGTGGTAAAGTAGTAATCAAAGAATGAAACATCCTCAGTGTAAATAGTTGTCCATGTTGTTCCGCCATCGGTGGTTTTAAAAATCATCTTGTTGCCACTAATAAAGCCGGTATTGTTATCGAGAAAATAAAGAGATTCACCAATGTATCCGGGAAGAGATAATGAAGACCATGTATTTCCACCATCTGTTGTTTTATAAGCACCTTCTGAGGCAAGAGCAAAGCCATAAACGGCATCAACAAAGTCGAACTTTAAGAAATTTTTTGTAATGGAAATGGAATCCCATGTTTGACCGGAGTTGCTTGTGTGGAAAAGCATACCATTGTTATCTGCTAACCAACCTTCGTTATCATTGATGAAGGAAGATGCTACAAAAGTATTATCAGTTATTGTAGAACTTTCAAATATTTGTGCCTCGCTGAAATAACGAACTGACAACTGCAATAC
>JAJAYG010000127.1 GCA_026786335.1 Chitinophagales bacterium
CCATTGCGCACGTATTCGTTGTTGAGATGAATGACTGAAATATCTGCTAAAGGAATTCCTGAAAGTGAGATTACGTAATACTGAAACGCAGTATCGGTAACGAATTGCGGTTTCACTTGCGTTGAAGCCTTCACTTCATACGCATGCCACGCTTCACAGCTGTTCACGAGGATATCAATCGCACACAGCAGTCCATCGCTTTCGAATGCAGCTTCATAGATGATCTTCACTCCACTCTCAATTAACTTTTTTGTTTTCGCCACTGACAAATGAAATGAGTACGGATCAGGAGGAGAAGCATCTTCACCGCCGGGAAACAAATTTCTCGCAAGCAATCCTACATCAGTTCCGCTGGCAAAAATTGATTCCTGTTTCTCATCTATCGGGTTGCGCACTTCCGGTTTGAACTTGTGCAGACACAAGCGCTTCGTGCATTGGCAACCGTTCATGAACGTGGACTTGGAGAGGATGTGGGGCATGAGGTGCGTGAAGATAGAGAGGTTTTTATTTGTTACGACATTCTTTGGCGTTATAGCTTTGATATCTTTGAACAGACAAATTCGACATCCAAAATAAATCCTGATTCAATATGCAACTTTCAGCAAACTACAATGATCAATTTCGGCGGACGTTAATTGATTTCAATTCTTCATTGCCAAAATCAAAAGCTGAATTGACATATGCTCTCTTTTATCCGATGATCGGAGACGATTGTAAAAAGCATCGAGAAATCATGCTGTTTGGAAGGGCGACAAACAATTGGGAAGCGCAATTCAATTTTGGCGACTCAAGTGAAGGAGCAATAACCAAAAGCATTAACTCTTCACTCGAAGATAATGGTAAGTGCCCAATGAGTTGGATACTCGATGATAAGAAAAAATACAATTTCAATTATAGAAAATCGCCTTTCTGGAACGCCATAAAATAGATCGTGGTTAGAAAAATTCCGGGTGCTTCAGAATCAAATTGGTACAGTCAAATGGCATGGAGCAATTTGTACAAAATTGCTAAAGCACAGAAAGGAAATGCGAATCCAACTGATGATGAAAGAGCCGCGCAACAAAAAGGTTCAGAAGAATTATTGAGAATGAAAATAGCTGAGTTAAAACCAAAGTGTGTTTTTATGTTTGTAGATTATTGGTGGGCGAAACCGTTTCTCATTAAGTTGGGTGTGGATATTTCGAAGGCAAACTACAAAAGCAGTTATGTACAACTTATTTCCAAATATAGAGATTCCAGGATAATTGTAACGGCTCGTCCTGATAGCAGAAAACGAGGTGTTAGACTTCAAAAATTTGTAGGAAAAGTTTTGGAGAATTACTGACATCGTCACCCTTTGGCGTACCATGCAAATAGTTTTGCCTCCACAACTTTTCTAAAATGGTAAAACGTCAATCCACCTCCAAACAACTCCTCCATAAAAAACAAATCCTCGATCAAACCCAAGAGCAACTCAAAACAGAATTTATCGGTATTGATAAAGTGATTAATGAGACGATGGATGCCATCAGCTCATGGTATTTGTTTCCTGAGTTGCAGGATAAACCGGTGGTGATAAATCTTTGGGGATTAACCGGAGTCGGTAAATCTTCTCTTGTAAATCGCCTCGCTGAATCCATCTGCTTCAGCGAAAAATATTATCACTTCGATCTTGGCGCTAAGAATGATGAATGGAGTATTCAAGGAAAGTTGTCAAAAATCTACGAGCATGCAAATGGATTTCCAATCATTCTCGCTCTCGATGAATTTCAACATGCACGCACGATTGATGAAGCGGGGAAGGAAGTTGACAAGTACTTCTCGCGTGTCGTTTGGGAATTGCTTGACAACGGCAAGTTTCAAATCACACGATACAATTACCACGTGAGTGAAATTTATGATCTTATTTACAAACTCCGCCACATGCTCTTGAATGGCGTTGTGGTTCAAAAAGGCAAGGTGGTCAGGAACAAAAATTTTTTTCTGAAAGAAATAAATGAGGGCAGAAGCGGGAGAGGAAGAAGCGGTGCAGCCGAAATTCAATTTGTCCCTGAACATTTCCAAGCAGCTATATATGAATCAGCAAGAGAGAAATTTAAAAGTGTGTATGACGTTAAAGAAAAGTTGTCACAACTAAGCGGCAATGGCACAGTTGATTTTCTTCAATACATTCTGCAATTCATCAACAGTCCGAAAACGATTGATTGCTCGAAGGCGCTGGTATTTGTGCTCGGCAATTTGGATGAAGCATATAGGATGAGCAATGATTTCAATCCCGATATCTTCGCTGATGAATTTCACGAGCAGTCACTGAAGATCAATATCTCGCAAATCAAACGTGCTCTTAAAGTTCGCTTCAGGAGTGAACAGATAGCGCGGCTCGGCAACACTCACATTATTTATCCGGCATTCAGCAGTGACTCATTCAAGAAAATTATTCGGCTCGAGCTTTTTAATATCACTGAGCGAGTGAAGAAGCTGAAAAAAATTCCACTTGCATTCGATGAATCCATTGTTGAAATGATTTATGGTGAAGGGGTTTTTCCTACGCAGGGCACGCGACCGATTTTCACAACCATTCATCAGGTGATCAATACAAAGCTCGGAAGGATTTTTACTGAAATGTTTTTGCACAAGCTGCATGCTTCCTCAATTTATTTCAGAGCAGAAAAAGATTTTATCACTGTCGAATTCCTGCTCAATGATAAAATTATTCATTCTTTTTCAGTGAAGCAAATATTGAATCTTGAAGCGCTGCGAAAAAGCAAGAGAGATGATGTGCAGGCAATTACTGCAGTGCATGAAGTGGGGCATGCAGTTCTTGCAGTCATGTTGCTTCGTATTCTTCCCGAAATAATTTGTTCAACTACTGCAGAGTATGGAACTAATGGATTTGTCTCCACCAAAATAAAATGGAAATACATTTCTAAGAAAGAAATTTTGCCTCGGCTTGCGGTATTTCTCGGCGGATTAGCAGCAGAGAAAATGGTATTCGGTGATGAGCATGTAACCACCGGTTGTGAAGATGATCTGGTAAGGGCAACAGAGTTCATCAGCGAGATGTTGAAGGAAAGCGGGATGGGAGAAGTAGCCGCCGCCATTCATGTAAAGGATTGCATCACCCGTCATTTTCTTCATGATGAAAAGAATGAAGTGAATGATGAAATCGAAAAGTGGCTTATAAAAGCAAGGACACTGGCTGAAAAAACTTTACTTGAACAGGAAACACTACTTTTAAAAATGGCAAATCATCTTAGCGATCATCGAAGCATGACTAAGGATCTGATAAAAAGTTTTCTCGTGAAGTATGCTTACAACTTTGATGAGAGCGATTTGATTGAGAACGGGGATGATTTGTATTATCGAAGGGAGTTGAAGAGAAAAGTTGTTGCTCTTGAAGAAATTCCTGTAAGGGAAATAGAAATTGATAATTTTGAGTTTTCATTAAACAAAAGTTTTTCGCAATGATGTCCGATGAAACTTCTAAAATATCGATAGTTGATTTGAAAGAAGTCGGACGAATAATCAATTCAACAAAATCATTAGCAAAGGAATATAGAATATTGACTGGTAAACCTCTTGGAATTGTTGGGGAGGTTGCGGAATATGAAGCTGCGAGATTGCTCAAACTTCAATTAACAGATGCAAGACAGCCAGGCTTTAATGCCTTGAGATTAAGGGATGGTAACATGGAGAAAATCCAAATCAAGGGACGATGCATTCTTCCTAAATCTAAATTAGGAAGAGTTCCTTCAATTAAGTTCAAACATGAATGGGATTTTGTGCTACTTGTCTTGGTAGATGAAAATTTTGGGCCGATGGAAATTTTGGAAGCAAGTCGCAAAGAAATTATCGAAGCACTTGTTGCTCCTGGATCAATAGCCCGTAATGAACGAGGGTCACTCGCCATAAGCCAATTCAAACGGATCGCTAAAAATAAAATTTGGGATAGAGAAATTCATGAAATAAAATATATTGAGACCAAGTTAAATTGACCAACTTGGTCGTGAAAATTTACCAGTGTTACATTATAAAAAGTTCAGCTCTCAAGCAGAACTTTCTAAAACTAATGTAAAGAGAATAAATTAAATTATCCATCCATGCCTGACCAACTAATCACTTGTCCTTATTGCCACAAACCATTTCCTTTATCGGAAGCAATGACACACGACATTGAGGAAAAAGTAAAATCCAACTACCAGCAGCAACTTACGCAGATGCAGGAGCAACATGAACAAGAAATTGCTAACGCAAAAACGGAAGCGGCAAAGCAAGCATTACTAAAAGCTAAAAAGGACAATCAAGCAGAAGTTGATAACTTGAAAAACCAAGTTACTGAACTTGAGACCAAACAAATAGAATTCACAAAAAAAGAATTACAGTTTCTAAAGCGAGAAAGACAAATTGCCGATAGAGAGAAACAAATTGAAGTTGATAAACAAAAATTCATCAACAGTAAAACAGAAGAACTTCAAACTTCTATTCGTGAAGTTGTGGAAGGTGAATTGAAAGGTAAACTTTCAGAGAAGGATAAGAA
>JAJAYG010000128.1 GCA_026786335.1 Chitinophagales bacterium
AACAGGCGCAAATTTATCATTCAGTTCACAAAGTAATTTCCAAAGATTTTTGGTTTGGTAATATCCGTATCCATCATCATTCCCAACAATATGAATGCTCAATGGAATCAAATATCCCGAGCGGGTTAATTGTGCATTGTATTTTTCAGGGTGCTGGTGGTATTCATTCAACCAACTTATTTGCTCCTCTGATAATTCGGAGCCGCAAAATGATTGTGCAAATGAATTTGATATTAAAAAGGAAAGAAAGGAAAACAGCATTAATTTTTTCATTGCGATTTGGTTGGTGCAAACTTAATTATTTAAGTGATGCAAAACGAAAATCATAATTACCAATAATGTTAGTTGTTACTTTTGCGCGCACAAAAAAAATCTAACATGAAAGTAACAGTTATAGGCGCCGGCAATGTTGGCGCAACATGCGCAAATGTAATTGCTCACGGTGATTATGTGAATGAAGTAATTCTTCTCGACATTAAAGAAGGAACTGCCGAAGGCAAAGCCCTCGACATTTGGGAAACAGCCCACATCAACAATTACAGCACCCGCGTTAAAGGTGTAACAAATGATTATGCTGCCACAGCAAACAGCGATGTAGTAGTAATTACATCGGGCCTGCCCCGCAAACCTGGAATGAGCCGTGATGATTTGATATCAACTAATGCAGGCATTGTAAAATCAGTGACTGAGCAAGTGGTCAAACATTCACCGAACACCATTATAATAATTGTTAGCAACCCGCTTGATGTAATGTGCTACTGTGCTTTTCTTACAGCTAAAATTCCATCATCACGCGTGTTTGGTATGGCGGGCATTTTAGATACCGCACGTTATGAATCTTTTTTAGCAGAAGCATTAAACTGTTCGCCTAAAGATATTCAGGCTGTGCTTATGGGCGGGCACGGTGATACCATGGTTCCGCTACCCCGCTACACTACTGTTGCAGGAATTCCGGTAACAGAAATGATTGCGCCCGATAAACTCAACGCCATTATCGACCGCACTAAAAAAGGCGGCGGCGAAATTGTAAACCTGCTCGGCACTTCGGCGTGGTATGCACCCGGTGCTGCTGCGGCGCAAATGGTGGAAGCAATTATTAAAGATGAGAAACGAATTTTCCCCTGCTGTGCTTTATTAAATGGTGAGTATGGAATGAAAAATATTTACCTCGGCGTGCCCGTGAAGCTCGGTAAAAATGGAATTGAAGAAATCTTTACGCTTCAACTCAATGCCGAAGAATCAAAACTGCTTACCGATTCTGCTGCGGCGGTTAAAGAGGTGATGGATGTGTTGGATGGAATGAAAATGTTTTAGCTAATTAAAAATTGTTCCGAAGGAATCCCTTCGGGAAAAATGGAAAATGGTTGGTGTGTTACCGGCCATTTTTTATTTGTTGAGCCGCCATGCATGGCGGCTGTACCATTTATGTAGTCAATTAATCTTTTATTGTTTGTTACAGAAGCGCCATGCATGACGTCTATAAAAAATTATTTTCGTGTTAATCCGTGTAATTCGCGGCAACCGAAAACCGAAATCAAACAACCGAAAACCGAAATCTGAAATCCTTTAATTTTGCAGCAATGAAAAAAATCTATTTCTCAATTGCATTCGCATTAGTTATTCTTAATATTAATTGCTCAATTGCACAAAAACAAATTACAGGAAATCATGTTAGCCCCAAAGTTTTTATTGAAAACAAAGGGCAGATCACCGATCAGTTCGGCAATAAAAACAGCGAGGTGCAATTTCTTTATCACAATGGTATTTTTAATCTTGAGCTAAAGAAAGATGGATTCAGCTACGAAATATTTGAGGTGCAGCATTCGTCAACAAACTTTAGCGAAGCAGGAAATAATTCTTTTGGAAATGAAGAACATCCCGATCTTAAAGTTACAGCCAACCGAATCGATGTGCAGTTTGAAGGATGTAATACAAATGCAACTATTGAAGCAACGGAGAAAATTGATGGCTACTACAATTTTTATTATGCTCCGGTAAATACCAATCGCTTAAACCGAGTAAATGCTTTTCGCAAAATCACTTACAAAAACATTTACGATGGCATCGATCTTACTTTCATTTCACCTAATGAAAAAAGTGTAACCACTGCTGCAGGTCTTCCTTTCCAAAACAAAAAACCAGTACCACTGCGCTATGAATTTACAGTGCATCCCGGAGCCGATCTCTCAAAAATAAAATTCAGCTACCATGGTGCCGAAAAATTATTAGTGAATGCCGATGGAAACTTTGAAGCAACAGCAGCATCTTCATTTGTAAATGAAAGCAAACCAAAATATTTTGTGGAAGGAAGTGCCGTTCCCATTGAAGCAAATTTCGAAATGCACAACAACATTAAAAGTTTCAGTTCACTTGAATATGATCACAGTAAATTCCTGATCATCGACCCAAATATTATTTGGGGATCTTACTTTGGTGGTGAAGGTGGTGATGAAGATTCTGAAATTGCAGTAGACGATGAAGGGAATCCTGTTATTGATGGTCAGTCTTTTAGCTACGAACACATTGCAACAATTGGTGCTTACCAAACCACTTACAATGGAGGCGTGTATGATTGGTTCATTTCAAAATTTACAACAACCGGGGAATTAATCTGGAGCACCTACTTTGGTGGTGATGATAAAGATTATTGTTACGGTCTCGAAATTGATCATAATAAAAACATTATAGCTGTAGGAAACTCGATAAGTAAGGGTTTGGCAACAACGGGGGCTTTCAAGGATTCAATTACAGGCAAAGCAGCTGATATTTTAATTGCAAAATTTTCACCCGATGGTCAATTGTTATGGAGTACTTACATGGGTGGCGATAGCTCGGAGAATGCCCGCAATGTAGTTTGCGATTCAAAGAACGATCTTTATTTGGTGGGAACTTCACTCAGCATAACCGGTATTGCAAGTGCCGGAGCGTACCAGGAAAATAATGGTGGGTATGATGATGCATGGATTGCAAAATTCAGCCAATCGGGAGACAGATTATGGAGTACCTTCTTTGGCGATTCGGGTGTTGATCGATCGCATGCACTTACTTTAAATTCAACCGGTTTTATTTATATGGCTGGCACCACATCAAGCAAAAAAGGAATTGCATCAACGGGTGCACATCAAATCGTTTATGGAGGAGGAAGCGAAGATGCATTTCTTTCTAAGTTCGATTCAACAGGTCAACTATTATGGGCAACTTATTATGGCGGCGCTTTAGATGATCGTTCACGTGGAGTTGAAACTGATTCCTTGGGGTTTATTTATGTCGGTGGCTTTACAAACAGTGCAAACAACATTGGGACTGCAGGAACATGGCAACCCAATTGGGCCGTTGGTTACCAGGATAATATTCCTACAGAAGATGCATTCGTTGCAAAATTTAATTCAGCGGGTCAACGAAAGTGGGGTACCTACCTTGGCGGAGACAACGTAGAAAATCTATGGGGAATGACGATTGATAAAGCATCCAAATCAATTTATTTAGTAGGTTCAACTACCAGCCCATTTTATCTGTCTTACGGAAGTGCAATGCAAATATCAAAGAGTGATGCCGCTGATTGTTTTATTTCAAAGTTTACCACTACCGGAGATCTTGCATGGTCAACCTACTGGGGCGGGCAGGTAGGTGATCAGTTTGAAGATGTGGCTGTAGATAAAAATAAATTTATTTATACCTGCGGAAGAGCAGTTGCAAACGACTATGCCGTTACCCAAGATGCTTATCAAATGAATTTCTATGG
>JAJAYG010000129.1 GCA_026786335.1 Chitinophagales bacterium
AAGTTTGTTGCTGTCAATTGCATTAGGCCAGGTTTTATTCACCCAATAGTTTTCCCATTTTAATCTGTAGTAGGTATATGCTTTTACAATTCCGCCTTTCATTTCCGGTGATTTATCTGTTACACTATAAATGTCAAGACTGTCGGAATAGCCTAACCATCTTGAATTATATCCTGTAGAATCAAGGCCATAGGCAGGGATCCAATCATCAAAAGATATTTTCCAGGAGCCGGTGATTTTTGTAGCAATAGAATTGGCAATAAAATTTCCGTTGCCGCCATGAAATTTCATAAAGCAATTATTTTTTCCGTTAACATCACCCGTTTTAACAATACCAAAATGAAAAGCCAGGCAACCTTCATTTGCCAATGCAGGATAAGTTGATGTTTGAATATTTCCGCCGTAGTGGATGTAGATGTCCATAAACTCCGAGGCTATTGGAAACTGACTGTATTGCAGATAACATTTAACAGGATCAAGATGCTCGGTAACTTTATAAGAAGTTGCATTGGAATCCATAACAACTTTCCAGTTTGCAGTATCACTTCCGAAATTGCACCGCACAGCGTAATAATATTGTTTGCCTTCGGTGGTACAATTGGTTACAAATAAATTTTGAGTGCTGTCGAGTGCGGTGTAAGGAGTATCATTTACAATCATGTAATACCTTTTAAAGTTTACATCTGCAATTGAATAGGAGAGTCTGTAATCGTACCCAAAGTCATGCAACACTCTTCCTAAATATTTTGAGGTTTTAACCGAAGACGAAGTGATTGGGAGCGTATCACGATACACATAGTAGAAACCGGTATCGCAAGCCGGAATATTTTTCCAAACAATAAAGACCTGACCATTATGATACTGGGCACTTATATTTGAAACAGTTTGCGCACCGGAAAAAACTGAAAGCAAAGTTTGCAAAAACAAAATCCCTATAAAAGGAATCTTTGGGGAATAAATCCTCATTGAAAATATTTAATTATTACAAAAATAGTTTAAAACTTCTATCCTTTAGTTTGAAGCTTTTCTGAAGTAACAATATGGTTCTTAAATGAAGAAGGAGTTCATTATTCGCACCAGAAAAAAAGTTTTAGGGATTTGTGAGCACTTTAAATATTGCTTTTGCTTTGAGCATACACTCTTCATATTCTTTTTCAGGTTCGCAATCATGTGTGATTGCGCCGCCCGCCTGGAATGATAAATATTTTGTTGAGGCATTGTAAAAAATACTTCGGATCACTACATTAAAATCAAAGTCGCCATCGGGAGTAATAAAACCAACAGAACCTGAAAACAAACCACGTTTTGCTTTTTCATAATTATCAATTAATTGCATCGCCATCACTTTTGGTGCGCCCGTCATTGAGCCCATTGGAAATGCATTTTTGATTGCAGTACTAAAATCAATTTCATTTTGCAATTCAGATGTAACCGTTGAGATCATTTGATGAACCTGAGCAAATGAATAAACACCAAATAGTTCTTCAACTATAACAGAGCCCGCAACAGATGATCGTGCAAGATCATTTCTTACAAGGTCAACAATCATCACATTTTCTGCACGCTCCTTGGGATCATTTATCAATTTATTTTTTTGAAGTGAATCATCGCCGCTTTCCTTTCTTTCTATGGTGCCCTTCATCGGCTGCGACATTAATTTGCGCCCATCTTTTTTCAAGAACCTTTCGGGGCTTGAACACAACAAATAATTTGAATCGTGTTTTACAAAACAAGCAAAAGGGGCAGGGGATATTTTATTTAGCGCATTAAAAAGAGTTGGAGGATTTACATCAATCTCATCTATATAAAATTCCTGGCAGAAATTCATTTCATATAAATCGCCATTGGCAATGTGCTCTTTTATTGCAACAACACTTTCAACGTATTCTTCACGGGTTATTCTATTCTTTATTCCATTGTGCTTGGGAGATGAAAAAAGTTCGACGGTGGTGCTCATGATTGAAGAATATATTAACGCGGGGTCTTCAACAGAATGTACTATAATTTGATTGTTAATAATTTCAATAATGTGTTTTGGCCTGAAAAAATATGCTATAGGAAAATTAATTCCATTATGCCGCTGGTCTTTTTTATTAAATACCAATGGCTCTGTTTCATTCTTTAAATCATAACTTAAAAAACCAAACACCCAATCTTTTTTTTCTGAATGAAATTTTTGTAATGATGAGAAATAATTATGGTAACAAGGCATTATCTCAATTTCGCCGGCAGCAGCGAGAAATTCACGCTGCGGGTTAAAGTAAGTGTAGCCGTTATAATCAAAACAAGCAGCAGAAAAAAAATTCCCTGCCCAGGCAATCAGTTGTTGTTTAAACAAGCCGATGTTCCCGGCAGGGAAGGTTGCGGTGTTCCGCATGTATGTTAAAAGTGGGATTTAAAAATCATCATCATCATCAGACAGATCATCCATTTGTGAAATGTCTTCCTCAATTTTAAAGTCGTCATCCATTTCAAAATCGTCATCCATATCATCCTTTCTTTTTTTTGAACTGAACTTAATGTCATCATCATCATCGCTTAAAAACGCATCATTATCATCATCATCTCTTGATTTTTTTGGTTTGGCAACAGGTGGTTTTGTTAAAGCTTTTACTGAAGGCTTCTTTGCTACAAATTTTGAAACTGAATTTTTAGCCGGTTTACTCGCAGCATTTTTTGGTTTTGCTTTCATGAACAAAATTATTTATGGCAGTAAATTTTGAACGAACTTTTGAGATAATCAAATTTTTTTTAAAGAAAATTTTGATCATTTATTTTTAAAAGCAAATAGATTATTAAAAAGCGCACCAAAAAGTAATCATGAAATCGTTTTAAACTTCTACCAATTGTTCTCTTCCTGCGCCAATCGAAATCATTGAAACTGTTACCCCGGTATTTTTTTCAATAAAAGAAATGTATTCATGAATAGTTGCAGGCAGGTCTAATTTAGATTTCATTGAGTGAGCAGTTTTCCATCCTTTACAAATTTGATATTGCGGAACAATTGGAGCAGTGTTTAAATTGAACGGAACTTCAAGTGATGCTTTGCCATTTATCGGGTACGAGGTGCAAACTTTTATTGCATCAAATACATTAAGTACATCTGCTTTTGTTACAATCAGTTTAGTAACACCACTAAGCATAATGGTATAATTTACTGCCACCAAATCGAGCCATCCGCAGCGGCGAGGTCTGCCTGTAACAGCTCCAAATTCATTTCCCTCTTTTCGCATCAACTCACCTGTTGCATCATTAAGTTCGGTAGGGAAGGGGCCACTTCCTACGCGAGTGCAATATGCTTTTATAATCCCGAACACATCGCGGATAGTTGATGGTGCAATTCCCAATCCTGTGCATGCTGCTGCCGAGATTGTATTGGAAGAAGTAACAAAAGGATAAGTGCCAAAATCAATATCGAGCATGCTGCCTTGTGCGCCCTCTGCCAGAATATTTTTTCCCTGTCGCAATTTTTCATTTAAAAAATATTCGCAACTAACTACATTAAATGATTTCAAACATTCAATACCCTTAAACCAAATTTCTTCCTGATCATTGAGATCATATTTAAAATTGTATTGACTCAAAAGTTCAAGATGTTTCTTTTTTAATTTTTCATACAGCGATTTAAAGTCGGGTGAAAAAATATCTCCAACTCTTAAACCATTGCGGCCGGTTTTATCCATGTAAGCAGGGCCAATACCTTTTAATGTACTCCCGATTTTGCCTTCCCCTTTTGAAGCTTCACTTGCTGCATCGAGCAAACGGTGAGTGGGAAGTATGATGTGTGTTTTTTTTGAAAGTAGCAATCGCTTTCTTAGATCGAGGCCACCGGCAGTTAGCTCATTTACTTCTTTTTCGAATTCTACAGGGTCAAGTACAACGCCATTGCCGATGATATTGATTAAATGATCGTGAAATATTCCTGAAGGAATACTGCGCAGTACCACCTTCTTTCCATTCACATATAAAGTGTGCCCTGCATTTGGCCCACCCTGAAAGCGTGCAATCACATCATACTTAGGAGCGAGATAATCAATGATCTTTCCTTTGCCTTCATCGCCCCATTGCAAACCGAGCAAAACATCTACCA
>JAJAYG010000130.1 GCA_026786335.1 Chitinophagales bacterium
GATCGGCACTGATGAAGGGCTTGATTATTTTGGCAAGGAAGAGCTGTTGAAAAAGGATATTTCATTTAAGCATTACAAGCATAACCCAAATGATCCGTCTTCAATTTCAGAGAATAAGTACTTACAATTATTTATAGATCGCGAGAATAATATTTGGATTCGATCATCTTCCACCATGCTTGACATAATTCCTGCCGCGGGAGTAAAAGATAAAGAAGTAAAATTTTATCACCTATTACCTGCTTTAAACAAAGCATTCAATATTGCCTTGTCAAGCACAAATTCTTTTTATGTAGATGCAAAAAATAATTGTTGGTTAGGAACTGTTGAACAGGGACTTTTTAAGTTTTCAGTTGATGAGCAGTTTAACATAATGCCACTTGCAAATTTTAAGAATATTCAAAATGTATCAAGTAGTATTTCTGCAAACTCCATCAGCAGCTTTTACGAAGATAAGGTGGGGTTTCTTTGGATCGGTACGCAAAGCAATGTTTCAAAATACAACAGCTATCAATCGCAATTTTTTGTTATCAATGAAGGAAGAAAAATATTCTTTGAAACAAATTTTACTGTAACTGCAATAGCGTGCGATGAATTAAATACAACGTGGATTGCTTCAGAAAGCGATTCGGTTTTCGCGATTGATTCAAATGGAAATATTAAATCTATCGGGCTCAATACTGTTTTTAAGCATGACAGAAAAAATCCATTATCACTTTGCGCAGCTAGAAACGGAGATATTTATTTGGGAACGCCATTGGGTATTTGTGTTATGAAGAAAAGCGAAAAAGAAAAATTTTTATCACAAGAAAACTACATTCCTAAAATTGATTCAATAACAGTTCCATCGCTATCCCAGGGTGGTAGTTTTGTAAGAGCATTAATTGAAGACCATGGCGCAAATATCTGGCTTGGATCAGGTGCCGGGCTAAACAGGTTTAATCCGTTATCTTCAAAAGCAGATTTGATAAGAGGGCAAGGAAATACTACTGAGGCAACTGTTCGTTGCATTGTTGAGTCAAGTGATCGGAGTATTTGGTTTGGGACAGATAATGGGTTATTTCAAAGGTTATCTTCACAAAAAATCGATTCATTTTATCACTCAAAGAATGATTCTGCATCATTGCCCGATAACGGTATTATTTGCCTTTATGCTGGCGCGAATAATTTAATTTGGATAGGGACAAAAAAGGGTTTGTGTTCTCACAATTCTGTTACAAAAAAATTTAAGGCCTATAAATTTAAGAACCTCGATGATCGGCTTTTAATCAGTGCTATTGAATCTGATTCACATCAAAATCTTTGGATGAGCACTAACAATGGATTGGTAAAATTTAATCCTGAAACAAAGGAAGTTGTTCGGTTTACTGTTGCCGATGGATTGGGGTCAAATTTATTTAATGCAACAGCTTCAAGTAAAAGTAAAGATGGCAGATTGCTATTTGGAAATGAAAAAGGGTTGGTATCATTCTATCCTGATAAACTTAACAGAAATAAAAATGTGCCTCAAATAAATCTAACTGACTTTAAAATATTTGATCATTCAATTTTTGATGGCAATAAAAACCTTGTAAAAGATTTTTTAGAGAAAAAGGAAATTACATTAAAGTATAATCAGAATTTTTTCACCATCAATTTTGCTGCAATGGATTTTGCTGATCCAAAGGCAAATACGTATTCATACTTTTTGGAAGATGTTGATCCCGACACAGTATATGCTGGCAATAGGAATTATGCAACGTACACAAATATGCAACCCGGGGAATATGTTTTTACTGTTAAAGCTGCAAATAATCACGGGGTATGGAATAACAAGGGAGTATCAATGCGCATCATTATTCCTCCACCATGGTGGCGAACCTGGTGGTTTTATTTTTTATGCCTTCTTGCATTCACTGCTGCTGTATGGGGGTTGTACAAGTACAGAATTAACCAGATCAAAAAACTTTTTTCATTGCGAAGTAAAATTGCGCGCGATCTGCATGATGATATAGGTTCCACACTTAGCAGTATTTCGCTTATGAGTCATTTGGCAACTTCACAAACCGATGATGCATCGGCGGAGAAGGAACTCTTTAATACTATTTCTTCAGCATCGAAAGAGGCGATGGATTTAATGAGTGATATTGTATGGTCGGTAAATCCAAACAATGATAAGGTTGGAAATATTCTTATACGCATGCGGGAATATGCAAGCGGAATTCTTGATGCCTCAGGAATTCAGGTTGAAATGAAACTTGATGATACGGCAAAAGATTTGGTAATCCCCATGGAAAAAAGAAAAGATTTTTATTTGATTTTTAAGGAGGCAGTAAATAACATGGCTAAATATTCCGAAGCAACATCAGCAATTGTACATTTATTCAGAGAGCGAAATGTGCTTGTGTTGGAAGTGAAGGATAATGGAAAAGGTTTTGATGTTGACAAGCTACGATCGGGGAATGGAGTAGTGAACATGAATCAAAGAGCAAAATTTATTGGAGCAGTATTATTATTGAAATCAGAATTAGGGAAAGGAACAACAGTGCGATTGGAAATTCCATTTGAATAAAAAGTTAGCAGTTAAAAAAATCACTATGGATATTACAGTAATTATTTATGAAGACAATAAATTTCTTCGCGAATCATTGTCAATGCTCGTAAGCAAATCAAAAGGATTTGAGTTGCTTGGCGCTTATGAAAACTGCAATGAGGTTGAAGCTCACATTGAAATTTTAAAACCCGATGTTGTTTTAATGGATATTGAAATGGCAGGAGTAAATGGTATTGAAGGATTAAAAATTATAAGAAAAAATTTTAAAGAGGTAAATGTTTTAATCCTTACTGTATTCGAAGACAATGAGCGGGTATTTGAAGCAATTCGTGCCGGGGCCAACGGTTATATTCTTAAAAAAACACCGCCTCAAAAAATACTTGAAGCAATTGAAGATGTTCATACCGGTGGTGCACCAATGACTTCTTCTATTGCAAGAAAAGTTTTAGAATTGTTTCCAAAACAACCGGCCCGTAATCAGGAGATTGATATGCTAAGTGCCCGTGAGCAGGAGGTTTTACAATTATTGATTGATGGTTACAGCTACAAGATGATTGCTGCAAAACTCGAAGTTGCTTTAGATACAGTGCGCACACACATTAGGCGCATCTACGAAAAACTACATGTGCATTCAGTACATGAAGCGATTAAAAAAATATTCCCTGATAGAAAGCTTTAAAATTTTGAAAGAGGATTTTTTATTTTAGTTTTTTTCTTTTCTCCAGTATCAACTCACAGCGGTAAATTATTATGCATTAAGAAGAAGGCTGAAAGCATAAGTTGCTTTCAGCCTTCTTCATAAAAATTATTAATCAGGTTTATTTTTCAGTGCTGTCGTGTACGAGCTTAAACACTTTTTCTTTTTCACCCGATTTCACCGTAATAAAGTACATGCCCGATGCTGCATCAAAATCGAAGTGGAATATTTTTCCTTCATTATAAAAATATCTTTGAAGTATTCTTCCACTCACATCAACAATTGAAACTTCAATGTTTTTATACATTGCATCCATTTCAATAGTAAAAAAACCTGAGGATGGATTGGGATAAAGTGAAATATTGTTGCTAACACTGTTTATTTCATCTACTCCAACACCAAAAACATCTTTACACTCCGATGTATCAGTACATCCGTTTTGGGTAACAATCACACCATAACTGCCATCAACTGTTGGAATATAAACTTGGTTAGTTGCTCCGGATATTGCAAAGCCTGTACTGCAATCAATCCATTGGTAGGTTGCTCCACCGGCATTTGCCATCAAGGTAACACTATCCACAGTAACAGTTGCATCAACAGTATTTACTTCTAAGGTTAAAGTAAGCAAGCTGTCACAACCGAACTCGTTTGAAAGTTTTATCTCGTAGTTGCCTGATTGTGTATAGGTATTTCCATTCCAATCATAACTAAAACAAGCGACGGCAGTATCA
>JAJAYG010000131.1 GCA_026786335.1 Chitinophagales bacterium
ACAGTAAAGTTTGGATGAAGATCAACAATTCCTCCATTACCAAATGATGGATCAAGCGCGCCCGGTTGAGCAGCAACAATTTTGATTGCAAAAAGAAACAAGAGAAATGAAAGTGAAATTTTTATTGCTTTCATAAAAATAAATTTTATCGAAGATATGTTAAGTTCTCAAAATACGATTATGCGCTTCACCACTACCTTATCTCCCGATTTTCCCGTAGGAATCCCATCGGAAATTTTCAAAAAATGAATTCCCTTTTGATCAAGTAACGTATTTCAATTTTCAATTCAACCCCCTACTCCTTCACCACCCTACCCGGATCCACCACCTGCAACTGCCTTTGTTGCACGGCTTTATTGAATGCCGGAATCTGATTATCAAAAACATATTGCAGCCGCCTGAGGTGTGGTTCCACATTAGAATTTATAGTTTCAAAAACTTCGTATGATTGTTTGGTTGGATGTGTATCACCCCCGCGAAGGAAATCTTGTAGTAAACAATAACGTTCATACAACTGCATGGGATAACGCAGCACATCTTCATAAGCTACGATCTTAGAATTGATTATGGTATCGCTAATTGATTGTAAAGAATCAATCAACGGTTTTGAGATTTTCTTTAGCGCCGAAATCTTAGCACTGTCACCAAAGCTATTGAGAAAATTATTCACCTGATCCTGCACACCTCGTATTTGTAAAATAGTTTTTGCCATTTGATCTTGCCTGCGGTTTACCTGCATCATTAAATCAAACTGAGCCTGTAAATCGGGTTGCGTGGTTGTAACTTTTGGATTTAATACAATGGAGAAACTACGTGCCATCAATACCGTATCAGCCAACATCAGTTTAACTATATAATTTCCCGGTACTGCTTTAGGGCCTTCCAACGACCACGATGTCCAGTAATCGTCAACAAGGTGTTTGGAATCGGGGTATTTCATGTTCCACACAAAACGATTCATGCCACTATCGGCAGAAAGAATATCTTCTTTGTGTTTTGGATTTTCATAAAACACAGCATTCTTTTTTATTGCTTCACCGTACTTATCAAATCTATTTGAGAATGAAATAATGCTGTCGCCATTTGCCGAATAAAAAACCAATTTTATTTCGATTCCATCCGCACCATCTGCTTTAGCGCCCATATTTGCTGCGGCTTTATCAGAAGAAGAATGTTTTCTTTTCTCATTTAGGAATTTTGCCGACAAATAATAATCTATGATAACTCCGTTGGGTGCATTGGTTCCCTCTTGTTTTTTTATTACCTCTTCCTTTTCGGGGTCAACGTGCTTACCATCCATTCTTATGGCGGCGTTAGGGTGATACAACCAATAGCCCGATTTTGAAACTGAATCGCTTAACTGATAGAGCGGAGTTAAATTATCGAGCACCCAAAAGCCGCGACCATGTGTGGCGATCACAAGATCTTTCAAATCTTTTTTCACCTGCATATCATGCACAGGCGTTACAGGAAGATTGAGTTGCAATGTTTGCCAATGATCGCCATTGTCGAAAGAAAGATAGGCGCCGGTTTCAGTTCCTGCATACAATAATTTTTCTCTGTTAGGGTCTTCACGCACGCAGCGTGAATTCACGTTTGCTGTTAATCCCGAAATAATTTTTATCCATGTTTTTCCATAGTCAGTTGTTCTGAATATATAAGGTTGCGTATCATCTAACCGATAGCGATGCGCAGAAAAGAAACAGGTGCCTGCATCGTAATGTGATGGTTCAATGATGGTAACAGTTGACCATGCAGGTAAATCTTTGGGAGTAACGTTGTGCCATGTTTTTCCTGCATCATCACTCCTATTAATTAATCCGTCATCACTTCCTGCCCACAACAAACCTTGCTTTGCAGGTGATTCAGCGAAGGCGCGAATGGTGCAATAAGTTTCGGCACCGGTGTTATCAGGTGTTATAGGTCCACCGCTTTGTAATTGCTTACTCTTATCATTTGTGGTAAGATCAGGTGAAATATTTTCCCAGTTCATTCCTCCATTAATTGATTTATGAACCAGATTGGATGTACAATACAACACATTTGAATTATAGGGAGAAAATGAAATCGGAAAAGTCCAGCAGAAACGATACTTCCATCTGTCGGCACCCCAGCCATCATTGATGTAAGGATCAACAGAAATATATTTGTACTGCTCATTTTTTTTATCGTGCCGGCTCATGATGCCATCATACTCGCCGCCATAAGAAACTGTTGGATCGTTAGGATCGGGAACAATGTAACCCGCCTCGCCGCCGGCTGGAATGTACCAATCATCTTTACCGATTGACTCACCATAAGAACGAGTTGCAATTCTTACCGAGCCCCAATCTCGCTGACCGCCATAAGCGTGGTAAGGAAAATCATTATCGAGATTAACATGGTAGAATTGCGCTGTAGGTAAATCTTCACTCGTCCATGTTCTTCCTCCATTGAAAGTAACAGCGGCACTTCCGTCATCAGCAATAATAAAATTGTCACTGTTGTTAGGGTTGATCCACATATCGTGATTGTCGCCGTGCTCTTGTGCAATTTTTGAAAACGACATTCCTCCGTCAATAGATTTCCAGAATTCAACATTGCTCACGTACAAAACATTTTCATTGTTGGGATCACAAAAAATTTCGCTGAAGTACCACGGGCGCTGCGACAAATCATTTTTTGCTGAAGCGGTATCCCATGTTTTTCCGGCATTATCACTCCGATATAAACCGGGATGTTCTTTGTTTTCAATCATCGCATAAATGCGCTGTGAGTTGGAAGCAGAAACAGTTACACAAATTTTTCCGAGCAATCCTTTTGGCATTCCCGGATTTTGTGAAAGTGAAATCCACGTGTCGCCACCATCAGTACTTTTATAAAGCCCGCTTCCCTTTCCACCCGATGTAAGCATCCAGGGTTTTCTATTTACCTGCCACAGTGAGGTGTAAATAATATTTGGATTGGTGGGATCAAACTCAATATCAATTGCGCCGGTGCTGTCATTCTTAAACAAAACTTGTTGCCACGTTTTACCTCCATCATTAGTGCGATAAACACCGCGCTCTTTATTGGCACCAAACATTTTTCCCATCACTGCTGCAAATGCGATGTCAGAATTTTTTGGGTTGATGATTATTCTTCCTGTTGCAGAAGCATCCAATGACAAAACATGTTTCCATGTTTTTCCAGCATCAATTGATTTATAAATTCCATCACCCATAATTGCAGTGTTGCGAATAGCGGCCTCGCCCATGCCAACATAAATAACATTAGCATCATTGGGTGCAACAGCCAATGCACCTACCGATGCAGAGTGAAAAGTTGAATCAGAAATTGGAACCCACGTGATTCCACCGTCAACCGTTTTCCAAACGCCGCCACCGGTAGCACCGAGATAATAAGTAAGCGGATCACCAATAACGCCGCTTGCAGTAAGTGATCTTCCGCCTTGGTAAGGTCCAATACTTCTCCACTTCATTCCATTATACAATTGCTTTTTGTAAGTTTCAGTAGCAGCAGTTGCATTGTTATTTTTTTTTGATGAAGTTTTTTGAGAGAAGGTTATTTGTGAACTGAATAAAATTGAAATTAAGACATAGAAATATTTTTTCATGCGAGGAGAATTTTGTGTTGTCAAATATAAGAGCAGTTATAAGATTCAATATTTTATATCAATATCAATCTGCTTCAATAGACAACCAATCATCACAGTTTCTGTCATGCTGAGGTACGAAGCATCTAACCAAATAAAACAGATGCTTTGTAACTCAGCATGACAGAGTCGTTTTGGAAAAGGATGGGAAAGCGCCATTATGATCTGATGCAGTTCAATAACAGTTGCGTAAAATATGTTTAAGATAAAATCTTACTTAAAAGTTTTTGAAAAAATGTTTGCTCAACATATTCCTCGCCTCTGTTGTTAAGCGAAGCCACATGCGAGAATCTTTTGAAATGAAAATAATTTCCATTGGAAGGAATCTGAAATCTTGCATTCACATTGAGAGAGTCTCCACCCCAATCATTTTTAAATACATAATTGAGTGCAGCAGATGAAAGTGAAATGTCGCATTCATTTTCGCTAATGGGTGTTGCTTTAAATCCATGCTTTACACCTAATGCAAAGCATTCACTCAAATCGCTCACATTTATATCGGTTTCCCATTTAAGAATGGTGTTTAATGAATTAGAGTTCCGTTCTTTTATCTTCTTTAAAAAAATTTCTGCGTTGTTTATCAATTGTTCTTTAGAAACAAAAACAGATTGAATTACATTTTTTTCACTCACAATTTTATAGTCATCCGAATATTTTTTTATGGCTGCTGCATTATTTAATTCTTCTTTTACATTCCAACAATCGCCGGGATAAAGAATAATTGGTTTGGTTGAAATGTTTTTTGAAATGAAAGTTTGCACTTCATCAATGCGGTTCATTCCTTCATTCATGTAAAAATTTTCCTGGTGGCAAAACCAAACAAAACTTGCGAAGGGAACTACAAACTTTGGTTTAAAAATTTCGCACTGCAATTTTATCCGGTTCAGTTTTTCATTCGAAGAAATCTTTCTCAACTCAACCTCATCCATATTTCCAACTTTGTTTGCATAGCCAAATTGAGTAAAAAGCACGTCAACTTTTCCAACCGCTTTTAAAATACTTTTTGCTTTCGCATTTGAATCAACCATGCAATCATTCAAATTCAAAATGGATATTCCATCAACAATCAAATGCAAATAAGAATCGCCATCGGTGTATGCATTGCACATCAATTTCATTTCACCTAATAAAAAATATTTATTTGACTCCATCTCTATGATCTCTTTAAATCCTGCGTGCTTACAAAAGTTTGAAACCTTTCGATCAATAGTTTTTTGATAAAGCACTGTAATATTTGCGCGATACTCAGTGGGAATTTTTAAAATATTTCCGGGTGCAAAATGATCGGGGTGCTCATGAGAAAACCAAATGTGCGTGATGTTCCTAAAATTTTCATAGGGAAATTTAGTTTGTGATAACAGCTTCCAACCATTATCAAATGCTGTTCCTTCCAACCACGGATCACAAATAAACTGACCCGATTTTGTTTTAACAATGAATGATGCGTGATTTACAAATTCAATTTCCATATTAATTTTTTCTGAGATTAAAATAAAATTTCCCGCAGATCACGCAGATGATCGCAGATTGGATATTGAAACTTTGCGCAAATTTGTCCCGCCTTTTGCGGGAGGAAATCTTCTCTGTAAAAATATAATTCACGATTTGTTTTCAAAGTATTTTTTTAATCAAAATCAATTGCCACTTATATTCACGTTTAACTTTTCGCCGCCGTTGGCGGGGCAGGCACAATTCAACAAAAAATGTCTCCAGTAGAAATTTTAATAAAGTATTGGGGCTTTTCTCAATTCCGCGAGATACAGGAAGACATTATTAATGCTGTCTTGCAAGGCGATGATGCGCTGGCACTTTTACCAACCGGTGGGGGAAAATCATTGTGCTTTCAGCTTCCTGCACTCGCGAAGGATGGAATCTGCATTGTTATTTCTCCGCTCATTGCATTGATGAAAGATCAGGTGATGCATCTGCAATCGAAAGGAATTAAAGCAGTCGCTATCTACAGCGGCATGACGAATATGGAAATTGACCGCCTACTCGATAACTGTGTTCATGGTCACTACAAACTGCTTTATGTTTCTCCCGAAAGATTGACCACTGAGATTATGCAAGTACGCGCACAAAAGATGAAAGTGAATTTGATTGCCGTGGATGAAGCGCATTGTATTTCGCAATGGGGATATGATTTTCGGCCGCCCTATTTAAAGATCGCTGAGTTTAGAAAACTAATGCCGCATGTTCCTGTGCTTGCATTAACAGCGACTGCAACAGCCGAAGTGGTGAATGATATTTGTGAGAAGCTGGAGTTTAAAACGAAAAATATTTTCAGGAAAAGTTTTCTCCGCGAGAATCTCTCTTACTCAATACTATTTGAGGAGGACAAATTTGTGCGCATTGCAAAAATGCTGGATAAAGTAAAAGGGACTTCATTGGTTTATGTAAGAAACCGCAGGCGAACTAAAGAGGTTGCTGAATATTTGAAGAAGAAAAATATTTCTGCCGACTACTATCACGCAGGTTTAGATCATGAAACAAGAAGTACAAAACAGGAAGCATGGTCGAAAAATAAAACGCGTGTAATTGTTTGCACCAATGCTTTCGGGATGGGTATTGATAAACCCGATGTTAGATTGGTTGTGCATTGGGATGTTCCGAATGATTTGGAAAGTTATTTTCAGGAAGCAGGCAGAGGTGGAAGAGATGGAAATAAATCCTATGCAGTTCAACTCTACAATCAAAGTGATATTCTTGATCTGGAAGAACGTCTCAAACATGGAATTCCCTCTATTGAAAAATTAAAACAAACCTATCAAGCGCTTGCAAATAATTTTCAATTAGCCACAGGTGCAGGTGCAGGTGTGAGTTACGATTTCGACATCAGGCAGTTTTGTAAAATCTACAAACTAAATCCTGTTGAAGTATTTGAAGCACTCAGCATTTTGCAGCAGGAAGAATACATTGCCACTACCGATTCCGTTTTTATTCCAAGCCGCCTGTTTATTAAAGTTGATAAAGAAACTTTGTATCGCTTTGAAGTGGAGAACAAAAAATTTGAAACCATTATAAGAACTTTATCGAGAACTTACTCAGGAATTTTTGAAGAGTTTGTAATTATCAATGAGTTTGATTTAGCAAGGCATCTTAAACTTGATCGAAAGGAAATAATAAATCAACTGAAAGAATTACAGCGCTTTAACCTGCTGCAATATGAACAAAAAAAAGACTCGCCTCAAATTGTTTTCATTCGTTCGAGAGAAGATAGCTCACAAATGCAATTCAATTATGAGTTATTGAAAAAACGCCGAGCATCGCATGAAAAAAGATTGACGATGATGAAGCGGTATGTAACTGAGAAAACAATTTGCCGCAGTCAGCAACTGCTTTCCTACTTCGGCGAAAAAGATTCTGCACGCTGCGGCATTTGTGATGTTTGCCTCAAAAGAAATAAACTCGACGTAACAGATTTTGAATTGGAAGAAATTACTTCGCAGATAAAAATATTACTCGCCTTAAATCCATTAACCATCAATGAAGTAGTTTCTAAAACCGAAAAAGCAAAGGAGCAAAAAATATTGCTTACTATTCGGTGGTTGCTCGATAACAGGGTGTTGGAAATGACGAAGAGCAATCAACTTATGCTAAGGAAATGAAATAATTATTGGTTAAGGAAAATGTAAC
>JAJAYG010000132.1 GCA_026786335.1 Chitinophagales bacterium
CCACTTAAGGTCTTCTGTAAAACTAATTGTTTTTGTGGTAAATTCCTTCTTATTTTGTATTGGATTGTTGAGGCTTCTTACTTAATTGGGAATTGTAATTTGGTTCAGAAGATTAATTAAATTGCTATGAAGCAAAATCAACGAATATCTTATGATTTGAAAGGAATGTATGATGAGTCTCTTATCTGGCCCTAGCGGCACTTTAAGGATCTTTGAATTCAATTTAAGCAGATTTCTTTAAATCAATTAAAAGGGCAAATCATCACCAGCTGGTGGCGGCGCATCATCATAAGAATTATTTGGTGCCGATTCTTTAACAGAAGATGAACCCGAACCCTGATTCACTAATTCGATCTTCCATGCCTTTGCATCGGTGTACCATTTGCCCTGGTATTCACGCGATTCAAGATCAACAGCCACTTTAACTTCATCACCCGTTTTAAGGCGTGCAACAATTTCTGTTTTATCGCCCCATGCCTGAAAACAAATTTTCTTGGGGTATTGGTCAGCTGTTTCAATTACAAATGCCTGCTTTACCCATGTACCTTTTTGTCCTTGTCCGGTTTGTGAGGGAAGCACTGCAAAAACTTTTCCTGTTACTTCGAGAGCCATAATTTATTTTGTGTTTGATGATTTTAAGAATTTCCAAAAGTATTTTTTATTCTGCGGGAAAAGAAAATGATTTTCATCTTTCAATCAACATTGCAATGCCGTAACTTTGAATTTTAAAATTGAAACATGATTACGCGCATTGTAAAACTAACACTGCAACCCGATAAAGTGAATGCCTTTATGGAATTATTTACTGAGGTAAAAAATACCATTGCCGATTTTAATGGTTGCCACCACGTAGAATTGCTACAGGATATTTCTTCACCCAATATTATTTTCACTTACAGCATTTGGGAAGACGAACATTACCTGAATCATTACCGCTTCTCACCATTTTTTAAATCAACGTGGCAGCGTTCAAAAGAATTGTTTGCAGAAAAAGCAGAAGCGTGGAGTGTAAAGCTGATTGAGAAAGCACAATCGAATCATTTTTAATTCAACACCATCTTGGGCATTAATCCCAAAGCATTGTCAAAAATAAATAGTTGCTCCACCTCATAGCTGAAATAATCGTGAATAGGCAGTGATTCAATTATGTCTATTGCCTCAACCTCGGTTTCGGCATTTACAACTATCCAGGCCTTCGAGCGATCGATGTTTACCCCGTAGGTCTCTATTTTTTCTTCTTCAAGAAGATCGTTAACCTTATCTCTGTGCTCTGGAATAATTTGCCAGAAGTGTTCATCCAGTTCACCAAGGTTGAGCGTAAAAAAGTATTTGTTCATATGCGTGAATTCAAAAGTAAAATAAAAACAGATGCGGTGTAATTTCGTTCACTAACTTAAAATTGAATAACAAAGTATTTTCTTTTTTCAACATGGATATCTTAGGTAAACAAATCGCCTTCCCCAGTCAACAACAAACTGAGCCCGACGGTTTGCTCGCCATTGGTGGAGATCTATCTGAAGAAAGATTGTTACTGGCATATCGCTCAGGAATTTTTCCATGGTTTAGTTATGAAGGAATTATTCATTGGTTTTGTCCGCCACAAAGAATGGTTTTGTTTCCTGCCTCAATAAAAATTTCAAAAAGCATGAAGCAGGTTTTGAATTCAGGCATTTTTAATTTCACTCAAGACAAAGATTTTGAAGGCGTGATAAAAAATTGCAGTTACACACATTCTTTAAATGATGGCGGCACTTGGATCGATGATGATTTTATTCAGGCCTATATGAAAATGCATCAAATAGGACATGCACATTCAATTGAGGTATGGCAGGATGATATTTTAGTTGGCGGTTTATATGGAATGGTGATCGGCAAAATATTTTGTGGTGAAAGCATGTTCAGCAAAGTGAGCAATGCATCAAAAGCAGCACTCATACATATTTGCCGCTCAAATAATTTTTCTTTGATCGATTGTCAGGTATCCAATGATCATTTAATCAGCATGGGAGCAGAAGTGATTTCACGAAAAAGGTTTTTAGAAATACTTGCTTTGGAAGGAACAAAATGACTTGCTTATACTTCTTGATTATTAAATACAGATTTTGATTTCATTTCAGATTCAAAAAAGCACTTTCAACATAGATTTGTTTAAAACCAAATCTCGTATATCTTTGCCGTCCTTTTAAAAATAAAAGTTATGTCAAAAGTTTGCGAGGTATCAGGTAAAAAGACAATGTTTGGCCATAAGGTTTCACACTCTAATATCAAGAGTAACCGACGTTTTCAACCAAATTTGCAGAAGAAGAAGTTTTTCATTCCTGAAGAAAATCGTTGGATTGAGCTTAAGGTTTCAACCAGCGCACTTCGCACCATCAATAAAAATGGAATTTCAGCTGTTTTAAGTGAAGCCCGCGCAAAAGGAATCGTTGTTTAATGTTCCTTGAAAAAATATTTTAATCAATTCAGTAATTACAAATAACAATGGCAAAAAAAGACAACAGGATTCAGGTGATTTTAGAATGCACTGAGCATAAAGCCAGCGGAATGCCGGGCATTAGCCGCTACATTACCACCAAGAACAAAAAAAATACACCGGCTCGTATTGAACTTAAGAAGTACAATCCGATCATGAAAAAAATGACTCTTCACAAAGAAATTAAATAATAACCACCATGGCAAAAGACGCAGGTAAAGTTTCAAAGAATGCTAAAACACAGAAAGATGCCGCACAAACAGCAGCTTCTAAGGCTTATGTTAAATTAATCGTTTCTGAGCGCTCAGAAAAAACAGGCGCTTACGTTTATCGCGAAAAGATTATTCACAAGGATAAAGTGAAAGAATTTCTTGCTTCACAAGGAAGTTAAGAATATTAAGAACCAAACCACAAAAAAGCTTCTCTTGCATGAGGGAAGCTTTTTTAGTTAAAGAAAGAAAGTAAACTTATGCCGGCATTCATTTTTTACACTCAATTATTTAATACAATCATTCATAATCGGTGTCATCAATCCTAATCGGTATAATCAACCCCAATCGGTGTAATCGTTTTCAATCAGTGTAATCATTTACCAATGTCACTATTTAATTTTTTATCGAAGGAAAAGAAGGAAGACCTCGACAAAGGGCTTGAAAAAACACGTGAAGGTTTTTTTTCACGCATTGCAAAAGCAGTTGCAGGCAAATCAAAAGTTGATGAAGATTCATTAGATGAAATTGAAGAGGCATTAATCGCTTCAGATGTTGGAGTTGATACAACCATAAAAATTATTAAACGGCTTGAGGAAAGAGTTTTGCGCGATAAGTATTTGAGTACAACTGATCTTAATAAATTTTTAAAGGAAGAGATAGAAAAAATATTTGAGGAGAGCGGATCTAAAGATGAAAGTGATTTTTCGGTTCCAGAAAAAAAACATCCTTATGTGATGATGGTGGTTGGAGTAAACGGAGTTGGAAAAACAACAACCATCGGTAAGCTCGCAAATCTATTTAAGTTACAAGGCAAAAAAGTTTTGTTAGGCGCCGCTGATACTTTTCGGGCAGCAGCAGTGGAACAATTGGTAATCTGGAGTGAGCGCGCAGGAGTTGAAATTGTAAAACAGGAAACAGGAGCTGATCCGGCTGCTGTTGCATTTGATACATTACAATCAGGTGTTTCAAGAAATGCTGATGTGATTATTATCGACACAGCAGGAAGATTGCACAACAAAGTAAACCTGATGAATGAATTGGGAAAGATTAAACGCGTGATGCAAAAAGTAATTCCCGATGCACCGCATGATGTGCTGCTGGTACTTGATGCTTCCACGGGCCAAAATGCTATAGAGCAGGCAAAACAATTTACAGCAGTTACTGAAGTTACTGCAATTGCACTTACAAAATTGGACGGTACTGCAAAAGGCGGTGTGGTGATCGGGATTGCAGATCAGTTTAAAATTCCCGTGAAGTATATTGGTGTTGGAGAAAAGATTAATCAGTTGCAGGTGTTCAACAGAGCAGCATTTGTTGACTCACTATTTAAATGATTACACAGATGGAAAAAGATTACACCGATGGAAAAATATTGCTCTAATTTTTTCTAACTGAATTTTTTTACAATGACTGTATATGAAAAGGATGAGCTAACTGAAAAGATAATCGGAATTTGTTTCGCAGTTCACCGAGAATTAGGTCCGGGTTTTACCGAAAGGGTTTATCACAATGCTTTAATTATTGTTTTGAAAAGGGAAGCAATCAATTTTGAAACGGAAAAAGAATTTGTAGTAAAATTTGTTGGGATTAAGGTGGGAGCTTTCAGATGTGATTTATTGATTGAAGTAAAAGTGATTCTTGAATTAAAAGCTGTGTTTGGAATTATGCCAATTCTTTTTCGTCAAAAACTAATCGCATAGCTAAAAGCATCAAAAATAAAAACGGAACTCCTCATTAACTTTGGAAACAAAAGCTGTGATGTAAAACGTTTATCAGTGTAATCAACCCAAATTAGTGTAATCCATTTCAATCTGTGTAATCAATTCTAATCGGTGTAATCCTACAATGAAAACCAAGTCAACTCATAAACCCAAAGTAAACGTAATCACACTCGGCTGCTCAAAAAATATTGTTGACAGCGAAGTGATGATGGCGCAACTTCGTGCAAATGATTTTGAGGTTGCTCACGAAAAAGAAAAAAAGAAAGATGATATTGTTGTAATCAATACTTGCGGATTTATTGAAAATGCAAAACAGGAATCCATTAATACCATTCTTGAATACGTTGCAAGAAAAAATGAAGGTGATGTAAACAAACTTTATGTTACCGGTTGCTTATCGCAACGCTATCGTGATGATTTGAGAAATGAAATTCCCGAAGTAGATGATTGGTTTGGTACTATGGAGCTACCTTCTCTCTTAAAAAAACTTGGTGCCGATTACAAACATGAATTGATTGGTGAGCATGTGCTGATCACACCTGCTCATTATGCCTATGTAAAAATTTCAGAGGGCTGCAATCGCACTTGTGCATTCTGTGCAATTCCGCTGATGAGAGGAAAACATGTTTCAAAACCCATTGAACAAATTGTAACCGAAATAAAAAACTTAGTTCGCAATGGAGTAAAAGAAGTTTTACTGATTGCACAGGAACTCACTTATTATGGTCTTGATATTTATAAGGAAAGAAAACTCGCACAACTACTCGAAACCATCAGCGACATTGAAGGATTAGAATGGATTCGATTGCACTATTTATACCCATCCAATTTTCCAACAGAAATTTTAGCGGTCATTAGGGAAAGGAAAAATATTTGTAACTACCTCGACATTCCTTTTCAGCACATCGCTGATCCGGTTTTAAAAAGAATGCGCAGGCAAATCACAAAAGGCGAAACATTGCAATTGATTGAAACCATCAGAGAAAAAGTCCCGGGCATTGCATTGCGTACCACTTTGCTTGTCGGTTTTCCGGGTGAAACAGAAAGAGATTTTGAAGAGCTGAAAGATTTCATTTCACAAATAAAATTCGATCGTCTTGGTGTATTCACTTATTCGCATGAGGAAGGAACAAGCGGATATGAATTGGAAGATGATGTGCCCGAAGAAATAAAACAACAGCGCGCTGCTGAACTCATGGCCATTCAGCAAGAAATTTCTGCCGAACTCAATCAGCAAAAAATCGGGAAAACATTTCGAGTTCTTATTGATCGCAAAGAAGGAAATTATTTTGTGGGCAGAACAGAAAGTGATTCGCCCGAAGTTGACAATGAAGTTTTGATTGAAGCGGAAAAAAGTTATTTACGAATTGGTGATTTCGCTTATGTAAAAATTATTTCGGCTGAGGCATTTGATTTAATCGGAGAGTTGGTTTGAATAAATTCTTGCTGTCCATTCAAAATGATAAAGCCACTCAAAATTTTGAGTGGCTTTATTATTTCTTCAGGTAATTATCAAACTGAAAAACTTTCACCGCAACCGCAGGTGCGTGTTGCATTCGGATTAACAAAGTGAAATCCTTTTCCATTCAATCCATCACTAAAATCTAATTCAGTTCCGCAGAGATAGAGGAATGATTTTAAATCGCAGATGAGTTTTAATCCTTTGTCTTCAAATACCTGATCGTCTTTCTTCATCTCATCATCAAAATCCATTTGGTAACTAAGGCCGGAGCAGCCGCCGCCCACAACACTCACTC
>JAJAYG010000133.1 GCA_026786335.1 Chitinophagales bacterium
ATGTGGATGAGCTTTCTGAAATGAATAATGAATTGGGTTCAATCCCTCTCCTAATTCAATCAGATGATATTTTACCGGTGTGGCCTTATGATTATTCCATTGTGAGCGCACAAGGTGTAACGCTCAAAGCATCTACTGTAAATTCTTTTGCCGAATCGAAGCAGTATGTTTTTCAAATGGATACATCGCAGCTTTTTAACAGCCCTCTTCTTCAAACAAAAAAGATTACGCAAATAGGTGGCGTTGTAAAGTGGACTCCCTATTTTCCACTCACTGATAGCGTTGTATATTATTGGAGAACAACTGTTGATTCCATTTATGGTCACCCTTACGTGTGGCATAATTTCTCTTTTATTTATTTAGAAGGATCATCACCCGGCTGGAATCAATCACACTATTATCAATTTCTTTCAACCATAAAACCAAGTGCTAATATTGAACTTCCTTCCACAAGAATTTTCAAGTACCCCGATGATAAAAAAACCATAAGTGTTTTTAATGGAATGACAACTTATGTTGGCGGCCCATTATCAGCTGATGTGCCGGCATTCTATGAGAACGGTGTTTATCTCGGTGGCTGGTCTTGTGGTCTTGGTTCCAATTGTTTGTTTGCTGTTATTGATGGAACCACAGGTTTATTTTGGTCGAATCCTGCCGGTCTCAGCAATGGAAATATTGGTGCTTACAATAGCACACAATGCAAGGCATCGCCCCGTCCTATGTTTTTTTACAACATGAATTCGATCACACACAATGATTACCTGCTTGATTTTTTAGATACCATCCCCGATGGCCATTATATTTTCTTTATGTCGTGCAATGATGCAAAACTCTGGCAATGGGATAGCACCATGAAAGAAGGCCTTGCAAAACTTGGCTTATCAAAATACAACGACATTACATCGGCTGTACCTTATTCATGGTTCTTAAGAAAGAATGATAACTCTTATCCGGTTCAGGAAAATGTAGGTGCCTCATTTACATCTTACATTGATACCGATTATGTTATTACCGGCAAATGGAATCAAGGATATATTGAAACGCCATTGATCGGCCCTGCCTCAACCTGGACTTCTTTGCATTGGAAAGCGCATGAGATTGAAGCAGGCAATGACAGTGTGACGCTTCAACTATTTGGCATTGATAACAATGGAACTGAAACACTACTCGCCAACAATATTCTCGCGAGCGATACTTTGATCAGCGGCATTAATGCATTTGAATACCCTTACTTAAAAATGCGATTGAATTGTACCGATACTTTTTACCGCACTCCTATTCAACTTGATTACTGGAGAATCAATTACCAACCTGTACCCGAAGCTGCTCTAAATCCTTCTTTATTTTTTACGCTCGGCGATACAGTGAATGAATTTGTTCCGCTCAAACTTTCTGTTGCATTGGAGAATCTAACACCGTGGTCAATGGATAGCATGCTCATGAAATATGTTGTTACCGATGCAACCAACGCTTCACACACATTCACGAATCGTGGTAAACCGCTTTTAGGAAACGATACTTTGCACATCACTTATAATTTTGATACAGGTTGTGATTGCTATGCAGGAAATAATTTTTTGTTTGTGGAAGCAAACCCCGATGGCGACCAGATAGAGCAGTATCATTTCAACAACATCGGGCTATTAGAATATCATGTAATTCCTGATCAACTAAATCCGTTGCTTAATGTAACTTTCGATGGCGTTCACATTATTGATGGTGACATTGTTTCTGCAAAACCCGAAATTGAAATTCAGTTAAAAGATGAAAACAAATTCGTTGCATTGAATGATACTGCTGCATTTGACATTTACTTTATTTATCCCGATGGCTCACATCACAAGGTAACTTTCGATAATCTGAAAGCATTCTTCTACCCTGCCGATTCTACCAACCTTACAAAAGATAATACCGCTCATGCATTATTGAATGAAGAATTTTTGGTGGATGGAAAATATCAATTGGTGGTGCAGGGTTACGATCGGGGAGGAAATGCATCAGGCGATAATGCATATCACATTTCATTTGAGGTCATAAACAAACCAATGATTTCAAACGTACTCAATTATCCAAATCCATTTACCACTTCAACAAGATTTGTATTTACACTCACCGGTTACGAGGTTCCGCAACAAATGAAAATCACCATTTATACCGTTACAGGAAAAGTGGTGAAAGAAATTTTTATTGGTGAATTAGGCAACGTGCATATTGGTAATAACCTCACAGACTATTCTTTCGATGGCACCGATCAATATGGTGATCGCCTCGCTAACGGAATTTATTTTTATAAAATAGAAGCCATGCTCAATGGCAAACCAATGGATCATTATGACAATGGCACCGATAATTATTTTAAGAAGGGCATTGGAAAAATGTATTTGATGCATTGATTTTGAGTTTGAGTTCCACAATCAGTTAAACAGTTTGAGTTTTTTTAAAAATTTTCAGAAATGAAAACAGTGGTAATTTCTGTTGAGGACCGAAACCTTACTAATGATTGAAGCAATTGAGAAATTAGGTTGCATTCAATCTATAAAAGAAAAGCCACTAAATGAAATTGATATAATCACGCTTGCCTAACAAGAATCTTTAGCAGCGGATTAGGAAAGCATGGAGGATAGCCGCTATGAAAAGTATTTTGAGCAATGAGTTTCTAAGAAGATTTTTTTTCGCATGAAGGAATTAAGGTTTTGTTTTTAAAAAAATCTATTTCAGGCAAAAAAAATTTTCATTGTTTTTTTCTCCGTGATTCTCCATGCGTCAACCACAATAATTTTTTTTCATCACCACATTTCAGTCCGCTCAGTTTTCATTCAGCTTATCTTAGCCGAATAATTTAATCTTGCACTTGCGTTTCATTTACTTCAGAAACACAAAAAACAAAACACAAAACTCTGCATGGCCCGAATTTCCATCAATATCAAAGAAGCAAAAATTGAGAAGCGCGAAATTATTTGCGGCATTGATTTGGGCACCACCAATTCGCTCATCGCATTTGTAAATAAAGAAACCGGTAAAGCAGAGTGCATTAAAGAAGATGGAAAAAATTCATTGGTTCCTTCCATAGTGCATTTTGAGAAGAGCGGTTCTCCCTTCAGGGAGTTAGCGGGCAAGCAAGAGCAAGGAAAAATAATTGTTGGAAGTATAGCAAAGCAATTCCTCATCACCGATCCGCAACGCACCATTTATTCTGTAAAGCGGTTAATGGGAAAATCTTATAAAGATGTTTCGGGAAAAGAAAATTATTTCGGTTACAAAATCATTGATGAAGATGAAGATAAATTAGTGAAGATCCGTGTCGACAATAAATTTTATTCGCCCATCGAATTATCATCTCTCATTTTAAAAGAACTGAAAGAGCGGGCCGAAAAAGTTTTGAATGCCGCAGTGAAAAAAGTAGTGATCACAGTACCTGCCTATTTCAATGATGCGCAAAGGCAGGCAACGCGTGATGCAGGAAAATTAGCAGGCCTCGAAGTCTTGCGCATTATCAATGAGCCAACTGCTGCTTCGCTCGCTTATGGAATTGATACCAAGGCAACACAAGAAAAAACAATTGCCGTCTATGATCTCGGTGGTGGCACCTTTGACATTTCTATTCTTAAAATTCATCCTGAAAATGAAGGCGGAATTTTTGAAGTGATTGCAACCAATGGCGATACTTTTTTAGGCGGCGATGATTTTGACAGAGCCATTGTTGATTTCTGGTTGCAAAAAAATAATCTTGCCGAAGAAAAGTTATTGGAGGATAAATCTTTGAGTCAATCACTGAGGCTAAAAGCAGAAGAAGCAAAAATTTTCCTTTCAAATAATAATCAATTTGAAAGTCAATTTTGTCATGCTGAGCACTTCGATAAACTCAGTACAAGTTTTATCGAAGCACACCCTGATCTCAATCTCAATATTTCAAAAAAAGAATTCGAATCCATCACTCAACACCTCATTGAAAAAACAATGCAGTGCGTGAAGCGTGCATTGAAAGATGCAAAGCTCGATGCAAATGCAATTGACAATATTGTAATGGTTGGTGGTGCAACTCGTATTCCTTCAGTAAAGAAAACTGTTGCTGATTTTTTTGGGAAAGAAGTTTATGATGATTTGAATCCGGATGAAGTAGTAGCACTGGGTGCAGCCATACAAGCAGATATACTCGCAGGAAATCAAAAAGATATTTTGTTACTCGATGTTACGCCGCTCTCACTTGGTATTGAAACCATGGGTGAATTGATGGATGTAATTATTTCGCGCAATTCAAAAATTCCAACCAGTGCTGCGCGCCAATACACAACATCGAAAGACGGACAGGTGAATATGAAGATTGCAGTATATCAGGGTGAGCGCGATGTGGTTAAAGACAACCGCAAGCTTGCTGAGTTTACACTCAACAACATTCCGCCCATGCCCGCGGGTTTGCCGAAAGTTGAGATCAGTTTTATTTTAAATGCCGATGGAATTTTAAAAGTGCGTGCTAAAGAATTGCGCAGCGGCATTGAGCAAAGTATTGATGTAAAACCACAATATGGTTTAACAGATGCAGAGGTTGAGAAGATGTTATTTGATTCCATCACACATGCAAAAGAAGACATGAATATTCGTGCAGTGCTGGAAGCAAAAACAGAAGCCCAACAAGTTTTGCAATCGGCAGAAAAGTTTTTGAAGATCAACACTGCAATTTTAAGTGAAGAAGAAATCGCAGGTGTGCGCTCGCACATGAATGCGCTCGAAGAAGTTTTAAATAGCACCGATAAAGATTTAATTCATCTTAAACTCGATGAGCTAAATGAGTTCACTCAACCTTTTGCGCATAGGGTGATGGACAGTGTTATGCTGGAGGCTATGAAAGGGAAAAAAATCTAAGTCAAAAATCAGCAACAGAATTTTTTACTGCTCAACTTTTAACAATGAAAATAGCAATCTTCACCAATGAATTTCCACCAAATATTTATGGCGGTGCAGGAGTACATGTTGATTTTCTTTCCAAAGAACTTGCAAAACTTGCAGAGCTTGAAATAAGATGTTTTGGAAATCAGAATGAACAGCTTGATCACATGAATGTGCTTGGAGTAAATCCTTCACTCTCTCACTTGGCTGATGAAAGCAATCAGCATTTCAAGATGTTTCAAAACATGAGCCGCAATGTTGAAATGGCGCAAGCACTTCCGCAAGCCGATGTTATTCATTGCCACACCTGGTACACACACCTCGCAGGAATTTTTTCGCGTGAACTTTTGCAGGCACCACTCCTGCTCACCACTCACAGTCTCGAAACACATCGCCCCTGGAAAGTTGAGCAACTGGGCAATGGATATTTTCTTTCGAGGTGGATCGAGCAACATGCCTACAAAACTGCTGATGGTGTTATTGCCGTGAGCCAGCAAATGCGCAATGATGTGATCGAAGCTTATGGTGTAGCTCCTGAAAAAGTTACTGTGATTCACAATGGAATTGATCCTGAATTTTATAAGCCCACTTTTAACAATGAATTATTGCGCGAGTATGGAATTAACCCTGCTATTCCTTTTGTTCTTTTTGTTGGACGCATCACGAGGCAAAAAGGAATTTCGCAATTGATAGCCGCAGCAAAATATTTCAACAAAGATTGTCAGGTAGTTTTGTGTGCAGGAGCTCCCGATACAAAAGAGATCGCAGAAGAAACAGCTGCATTGATCGCCGAACTTCGGAAGCAAAGAGATGGTGTGATTTTAATTTCTGAAATGTTGCCGCGCGAAAAAGTGAAAGTGCTTTACACACATGCAAGAGTTTTTGCATGCCCTTCCTTGTATGAGCCGTTCGGAATTATTAATCTCGAAGCCATGGCTTGCGAAACACCGGTTGTTGGAAGTTATGTTGGTGGAATACCTGAAATTATTGTGGAGGGCTCAACCGGTTATCTTATTCCTTTGCATAGTATTTCAAGAACTGATTTTAATCCTGCCGATCCCGAAGCATTTCAAAAAGATTTTGCTGCTAAAATTAATTTGATGTTGAATGATGAAGCGCTGGCAAAAAAAATGGGGAAAGCAGGAAGAGAGCGTGTATTGGAGAAATTTAGTTGGGAGTCAATCGCAAATACAACTTTTAAATATTATGAGCAAGTAATTGCCCGCTTTGAAAAAGAGCATGCCTAACATTGGATTCATTTCATAAAACAAATTATACATTTATAAAAAATATTTTTTATGCTACACCGCGGTTACATCATCACCATTATCATTTTAATTCTTGCACTAATTTTTGCTATACAAAACACCGGACCTATTTCATTGAAGTTTCTTGTTTGGGATTTCACTAACTCACAGGCACTAATCACTTTAATAATTTTACTTCTTGGCTTTATTGCAGGTTGGTTGTTTGCAATGAAAAATATCTGGAAGAAGAATCAACAGATAAAATCACTCAACAAACAAGTGGATGAGTTGAAAAAAAATATCGCGGCTGCAAAAAAAGATTTTTAAAATTCGCAGCGCAGTAAATTGCATGAGGTATTTGAACCATCATTTGATGCAAGAAGAATTTTGAGTTCTGTCATTGCTTTACAACCTTTC
>JAJAYG010000134.1 GCA_026786335.1 Chitinophagales bacterium
AAATCTGATCGATGTAAAAACTTGTTCCAAGATTACTATCGAAAATCAAAAGTATTGCTGCTCCTAATAAAACAGGAAATGAAATAACTCCAAGAATTGCAGTGATAAGAAGTGCCCAAACAGAAAGAGGTAATCGACTCATTGACATTCCCTTTGTACGCAGATTTAAAACAGTTGTGATATAATTAAGTCCGCCAAGTAAACTTGAAAAAATAAATAATGCCATGCCGATCAACCAAAAATCGGCGCCGGCACCTGCACCGGGAGTTGATTCTGGTATTCCGCTTAGAGGGGGATAAAATGTCCATCCTACATCTGCAGCTCCATCGGGTAAAAAAAACGAAACCATCATTACGCATCCAGCTGCAAAAAAGAACCAATAAGACATCATGTTTAAAAAGGGTGATGCCATGTCGCGGGCTCCGCATTGTAATGGAATTAAGATGTTTGCAAAGGTTCCGCTTAATCCTGCGGTTAACACAAAGAACACTAGAATGGTACCGTGCATTGTTATAAGCATGTAATAAAACTCAGGTGAAATAATTCCACCCGGTGCCCATTTTCCAAATAATGTTTCGAGTATTGGAAATGCCTGATTGGGGAAACCGAGTTGCGTTCTGAAAATTACAGAAAGCATTCCTCCAACGAATCCCCAAAAGATACCGGTAATAAGAAATTGTTTTCCAATTGTCTTATGATCCTGGCTAAAAATATATTTGGTAATAAAGGATTCCTTTACATGAGGAATATGTGCGGGTTCATGTATTTCCCCTTCCGAATTTTGATAATGGGTTGTATCACCAGTATATTCTGGAGCAACCGGGTTTATAACTTCGTGGCTCATAAATTAATTTTTTTTAAAAAATTTTATTCAACTGGCTTCTTAAAATAATTATTCTTTTTTGCCTGCTTCATGTGCCGCAGGTTTTTTTGCTTCAGACTTAACCTTAATTGTTTGCGATGCAAACCATTTTTCTTCATCAGTTCCTTTAACGGCTGACTCGTAAAATGAAGGTTGTTTTTTCATCCAGGCGTCAAATTCTTCCTGTGTTTCAACAATTACCAAACCTTTCATTCCATAATGCCCTGTACCACATAACTGATCGCAGGCAATATCAAAATTGAAATCAGGGTTATTCATTTCTGTTCTCATCTGTGCAGTTGTTTTGGTTGGAATAAACCAAAAGCGCGTTACCAAACCGGGTACAGCATCCATTTTAACTCTGAACCAAGGAATTCCAACATCGTGAATTACGTCCTTTGATCTTATACGAAGCAACACCGGCTTATTTACTACACAATGCATTTCAGTTGCTAAGAAATCATCTTTGCTTGCCGGATCATTAAAATCAACTCCAACTTTATTTACTCCACTTATGTAATTAAAATTATAATCTCCCAGTTTACCATCAGCTCCGCCATATCTGTAATTCCACAAAAACTGTTGACCTGTAATTTCAACAACATTTGAATCGGCAGGTTCGGGACCGGTAATTTGAAACCACCTGTAAATTCCAATTACAACAAGAGTTGTTAGTACAATAGCAGGAATTACAGTCCACCACATTTCAAGCTTGTTATTCTCGGGATAATATTTTGCTTTTCTTCCCTTAACATGTTTGTATTTCCAAACAAAATAGAAAAGCATAATTTGTGTTGCAAGAAATACTGTACCGGTAAAAAATAATGTAACATTAAACATACTATCAAGCCATTGGCCATGTACAGAAACAGAATGGCGAATCATTAAATCCTTATAATGATAAACCGACCAAAACATTGCGCTTAATCCAAGAATCATGAAGATTAAAAACATCCATGCATTTGCCTTGTCGGTTTCTTCTTCCGATTTTTCTTTGCCACGCAGAACAGCAACGTATTCCGACGTTCTTGCCAGTTGAAATACTACAAGAATAAAAAGTACAAAGGCTATTATTGATAATGTGGTGGAACTCATTTTATTTTTTCAGTAATCTTTTTCAAATTGAATGATGTAAACTTTCTTCAAGAAACGGATCATGTTTTGGAACAAGGTTCGCTTTTCCAATATTTGTAAATACAACGTAAATGAATAAACCTACGTAAAAAACAAATCCGCTCACTTCTACCAAACCAAACTTAGGTGTACCAACAGTTGCAGGATAAATCATCATGTAAAAATCAAGCAAATGGCCTACGATTATAATACAGGCTGCAACAGCAAGGATTTTGCGCTTACGTTTTGCATCTCTGCTCATTAAAATTAAAAACGGTGTTACGAAATTGATAAGAAAAATTCCATAAAACCCCCACATAAAATGATCGTAACGCATGCGGAAGTAGGTAGTTTCCTCAGGGATGTTAGCATACCATATCAGCATAAATTGACAAAAGTTAAGTACGTCCAGAAGATACTGAAAGCAAACATTGCTCTGCCAAGATCATGTAAATGTGAATCGGTAACCACACTCAAATAATTTTTTGATTTAAGGTAAAGAACTACAAGAGTAATTACTGCAAGGCCCGTTACCCAAAAACTGGCGAAACTATACCAGCCATACATAGTACTGTACCAATGTGCAT
>JAJAYG010000135.1 GCA_026786335.1 Chitinophagales bacterium
GATTAACAGAGAACTTAACATTGATTTAGTAAAGCATGAAGATATAAAGATCATTAACCGGAAAAAAAGTAAGACTTCGTTTTATAATCTTTTTATTTTTGAAGATGAAATAAATAAATGGAAGATTTATGTGGTATCAAATAAACATAATGGAGAATATTTGATGCCGGAAATAAAACAATCAGATTATTTTTTAATGGTCAATGGTGAGATTAACGAAATTCAAAAAACTGAATTACATTTTTCATTAAAACAACTAAATACAATTCAACTGATTGTTCAGCTTGAATTTTCAAAAATTAAATCGAATCAAAACCTTATATTTGATTAATAGAAAACTAAAAAAAAATTTATGTGGATTGAAAAAGACAACGCACTAACTCAAACTTTTACATTTATTAATTTTGTAGAAGCATTTTCATTTATGACTAAAGTTGCTTTTGCAGCAGAGAAAATGAATCACCATCCTTATTGGATAAATGTTTACAATACAGTAGAGTTTAAGCTCTCAACCCATGATGCCGGAGATATTGTTACTGAAAAAGATCATCAACTTGCAGCCTTAATTCAAAAAATATATGCTGCATGATCAAAGTTTAATTATTTTTGAGTTGAGGAATTTGCAACAATAGGTTTAATTATTATGATTTAATTTAATGAAGATCAAATACCATTTTCTTTTTGCAACACTTTTTATTTTTGGGAAAGCGTTTGCGCAATTGCCTGAGCAGGATTGTATTTATGCAATTCCAGTTTGTCAGTCATCATATTTTCAGGGTAATTCTTACGTAAGTGATGGCCCTGCAACAGAACTTTTTTATCCCGGTAATACTTCGTGTTTGATTGGCGGTGAAGAAAATTCAGTATGGTATATCTTCACTGTTACAGGCGCGGGTGATCTAAATATGCAAATAGCACCTAACTCGCCGGGCGATGATTATGATTGGGCAATTTACAATTTAACAAATAGTGATTGTGCTGGCATTGGCACAGGCGCATCACCCGAGGTGCGCTGTAATTATTCTGCAATTCCGGGTTCAACCGGAATGGCGCCACCATATCTTTTAACATCGGTTAATGCCGGCGGACCCAATCAATGCGCACCACTACCGGTTTTAGTTGGTGAAACTTACACTCTATTAATAAATAATCATGCGAATACGCTGTTAGGTTATACTTTAAATTTTAGCGGCACTGCTGTGATCTATGACACTGTTCCACCCACACCAATTGGTATTGATCCTTTCACATGTAAATCACCCGATACACTTCACCTTTATTTATCAGAACCCATTCGTTGCAGTTCATTGGCTGCCGACGGAAGTGATTTTTACATTCAAGGCCCATCTACTCCTGCGGTAATCAAAGCTTATTCTGCTGCATGTAATTTGGGTAACTTTTTTACTGATTGTTACATCATTCTTGGAACCCCGATAACAGTTAATGGTAATTATAATCTTCGTTTTAAAATTGATAATCCTAACGGAGATATTTTACTTGATAACTGTGGAAATGAATTACGCTTTCAAGATACAGTTCCATTTGTAGTTGCACTTGCTGAAGCAAAATTTGATTGGCTGTTTTACAACACCTGCCATGGCGATTCCATTTCACTTATAGATTTATCTACCGGCGATACCATTGATGTATGGCAATGGGATTTTGGTGATGGAAGCACGAGCACACTTCCCAGTCCCGGGCATTTGTATCCAGGCACAGGGAGCTATGAGGTAACATTTTTTATTTCAGATACGAGCGGATGCGTAAGTAAAGATTCAATATTGATTGGTACTTATGTTGAACCACCTGTTTCATCTTTTACAGTAAGTACGGGTCCTTATTGTTCAGGAATTCCAATTGACTTTTTTGATACTTCAACAGGGCAAGGCGTAGCAGTGGAATGGAATTTTGCAGGCAGTGGAACTTCAAATCTTTCAAACCCGCAATTTACATTTCCAACAGGTGGCACTTACGAAATTTGTTTGTATACAACCGATTCAATCGGATGTTCAGATACATCATGTATTACTATCACTGTTACACAAGGCCTTGTTGCTGATTTTACTGTAAGCCCTAAAACATTATGTGTAGGACAAGAAGTTGAAGTTTCTGATGCTTCGTTAGGAAATCCAACAACTTATATTTGGACTGGCGATGGAATAAACGGTATTACATCAACTTCATTTACGATTACTTATAACACTTCGGGAACTTATCAGATCAATCTTTTTATTTCAAGCCCATCTTGTTTCCCAGATTCAGCAACAAAATTTATTACGGTATATGATTATCCTGTAGTAAATCTTGGACCCGATACCGATATCTGTATCGATGAAACTATTCAACTTGATGCAGGTAATTCTGATTACTATCATCTGTGGAGCACAGGCGAAACAACAAGATTTATTACTGTAAATCTTGTTCCGCAAGAGGTTTCGGTATTGGTCGATAATTTCGGATGTTCAGCCCGTGATACTATTGATAATGGTTCAGCATGCCCCTTCTTTGTTCCCAACGCATTTACACCCAATGCTGATGGTGTGAATGATTATTTCTATGTGATCACTGATGGTAATCAGGAATTTGTTTTTAGCATCTATAACAGATGGGGGCAAAAAGTTTTTGCAACTACAGATCCTGAAATTGGATGGGACGGAACTTTTGAAGCCGCACCGGAAGAAATGGGAGTTTTTGTTTATGAACTTAAAACCATTTTCACAAATGGAACTGTGAGGATCAGGAATGGAAACATTACCTTAATAAGATAAGCTGAAGAATTTATTCTCTTTGCTCATCTCTTTGTAAATTATCATTTACAATTTCAGATTCTTCGCGCTCGAGTTTTACAGTTCTTGGGTTCGAGATTATTAACGGAATTTTTTCAATGGTTACCAAACTTGGATCAAGTCCAAATTCCCGTCCTTCACTGAGAGATACTTTTTTAAGCAAGAAGTAAATATCCATAACAACTTTTTCGAAAAAAGGTAATTCGTTTTCATAAGCAAGAAATTTCTCCAACACCACGTATCTGAAATCACCCGGCAAATTATATTTATTGAGCGATTCATATCGACTCGTAACATCCACTTCACCCTGCATTACCATTTCACTTATGATCTTTCTTAGAAATAAATTTACCCGCGGTTCAACCCGAAATCCAAGTCTTAAATCAATTCTGTAAATTTCATTAGGAACAAGAATGGTCACTTGATATTTACTCGTATAAGGTTCATCTACTA
>JAJAYG010000136.1 GCA_026786335.1 Chitinophagales bacterium
CCCCAGGTAACCACATCGGTTGGAACTCCAATGCCCAGAAATGAAAGTGATGACTCAGTTAAAATTGCATTGCCGATTCCGAAAGTGATGGCAATAAGTGAAGGGGCAATTGCATTGGGCAATGCATGTTTGAAAATTATTCTCCAATTGGTAAATCCCAGTGCTTGTGCCGATTGCACGTAATCAAGTTGCCTGATGCGCAACATCTCGGCGCGCGTGAGCCGTGCAATGGTTGTCCAGTTCGTAAGCCCGATAATGATCATCACATTCGTGAGTGATGGTTTTGAGATTGCAGCAATGGTAAAAATGATAAGCAGCACAGGAAGCGAAACAAAAATTTCTATGATCCGCGATAAAATAGAATCAAGCGGCACGTGAAATTTTTTATTGAGGAAACGAATTTTGCCAATAAAGTTTCCAGCTTTCAAAAACAGAAAAATTATTGCACTTAAAATAAGGATGCTGAAAAGGAATTGAAAAATAAAATCCACACTTCCATTTTCCATTGCGCTGCTTAAATTGTTGCTGCGGATTTCGAATGCATAAAACCAGGCGATAAAAATTCCGGTGATGATGGAAAGAAATTTTCCGCGGGTGATTATAATTTTTTCATCACCAAAAAAACCGGCTAACAATCCAATTAATATTCCGATGATCGAAGCAATGCCCATGGAGATAAAGCCAATGGTTAAAGAAATTCTTGCGCCATGTATTAAACCTGCAAGCAAATCATCACCAAGATTTCCGGTGCCGAGCCAATGCCAAAATCTTTTCGGCATCGGCGTTTCATTTCCATTCAATAAAAATTTTTGATCGCCTCCCGGTGAAATAAAATTTGCATTCGCATAATCACTTTTGCCCGGTGAATAAGCAATGGGTGACCACAAAACTTTTTCATACTTCAGTTGCTTCCAGTCAACAGAAGCAAAATTTATTTCTTCAGTTCGGCTAACTGATTTAATGGTCAAACTTTTTTTAAATGAAAAAGCGGGGAAAAAATTCTCGCCATTTAATTTTATGTAGAGCGGTTTTTCATTTGCAATAAGCGGCGCCAACAATGCAACCGTGGCTAACGCCACTAACACATAAAGGGAAGCCACTGCAATTTTATTTTTCCGGAATTGCTTCCAAACCAAATTTCGAAAACGATCTTTTTTGTGTTGCATCGTTTTCATTTTTTAGAAAAAGAAATTCGCGGATCGGCAATGGCATATAAAATATCGGCAAGCAGATAACCAATTAATGTGAGCACTCCCGTGAGTGTAAACACGCCAATGATCACAGGATAATCCTGCGTTTGAATGGCGAAGTAAGAAGCATAGCCCATACCGGGAATGGTAAAAATTGATTCAAGAATTACCGAGCCACCAATGGCAAGCGGAAGAATATTTGCGAACACAGTGATGAGCGGCAACAGTGCATTTCGAAAAGCATGTTTGTAAATTACCGTTCTTTCACTCAACCCTTTTGCTCTCGCAGTTTTAATATAATCCTGCTGCAAAACTTCGAGCATTGAAACGCGTGTGAGCCGACTTAGAAATGCAAGCGAGCTGTAAGTGTATGCAACAAGTGGAAGAATGAGATAGGGAAATGAAGCACGCACTTTTTCGAAAAAAGAAATTCCCTCACCATAACCTGCCACAGGTTTTACTCCCGATGCAGGAAACCAATTGAGCACATCGGGGTTTGCAAATAAAATCAGCAGCATGGTTGCCACCCAAAATGCAGGCATCGATTGCAGCATCAATAAAATCACTGAGGAGGTTTTGTCGAATGCGCCGCCATGTTTTACTGCAGCACGAATACCAATGGGAATACTTATCAGATATGCAAGCAGCACAGAAGCGAGCGTGAAAAAAAGCGACCATGCAATGCGATCCATAATAATTTCTGTTACCGGCATTTTGCTGTAGAATGAAATTCCGAGATCGCCGCGTATTAATCCTTTTGAATACACTGCGCCTTTTCCGTTAATCCAATTACCATCACCAAAAAGCCAGCGGTGGTATTGGTTGTTTGAATAGAAATGAAGGGAAGGAATAAAATTTTTCCAGCAAGTTGAAGAGGATTGCATGGCTATAAAGTTTTTCTTCGCTTCGGTCAATTGATTTTTTCGTGAAGAGAAAAATAAAAATTTTGATTGCAGTGAATCCAATTCAGCGAGGCGCAATAAAATAATTCGTTCATCGCTGCTGTTGAGCAATGCAAGTGTGGTGTTGCGTGACTGATTGATGGCTGCATTGATTTCATTTTTCGAAAATTGTTTTTCACTCACAGTATCAATTTTCAACTGATCGTGACTGAGATACAATTTTTTTAATGCTGAATGAAATTGTTCAATCGAATTCCAGTTTCCGTTTTGGTGTAGCAAAGTTTTGAGTGCGCTCCTTTCGCCACGGTCAAAAATTTTATACAAAGTATCGGGGAAAGAAAGCGGAACCATGCTCATATAAAACAGCGGCAGATCGAGACCAAGTTTGTGAGTCCAGTAAATTTTTTGCTGTAACTGAACTTCAGTTTTTGAGTTGAGAATATCACCCGATTCTGCTGTAGTCATCATGCGCGAAACCGGATCGCCCGGTGCATTCACGCTGATCATAAATGCAAGCAATGAGATTACCACCAGCGTAGGAATAAAAAGTAAAATTCTTTTTAGCACGTAGTGAAGCATGGCCTTCGGTTGTGGGTTGTTTGTTGTGAGTTTCAGTTATCATTTTAGTTTTCTAAACGCGAAACTCAAATGCATTACATCAGGCAGTGAAGCTAATAACTTACATCAGCACCTTCGCTTACTGAATTAAAAAATTTCCGCCTCCTAATATTTCGCCTGTCTTGCTTCGTAATTGATACAGGTACAAACCACAAGAATAATTTGACATTGAAAACTGGTTGTTGTACTTACCAATCAAAAATGATTGCAACAATCTTCCATAGCTATCATAAACATCAAGGTATTTCGATTTATAAAAGGTATCGAAATCCATTTGCACGGTGCCTGTATCATGCAGCGGATTTGGGAAAATGCTGATTTGAGTTTTAGGCGCATCTGAGCTCTCGATTAAATTGACTCCTCCAATTTTAATTAGCCATCCATCACTTTCTCCATGGTTATTTACAACATCAAAATCAGTTGAGTTAGTAGTTCCTCCCTGATAAGCCACTCCATATATTTCTTTATTCACTAAAAGATAATCATTATCACTCCCGCCCGATGCACGGCTGGATAGTGTGTTCCCTGTTGAATCAACACTTAAAAACCAAAAATCTGTTTGACCATGGCTCACCCCTACATCGCCGTCGTTTGACATCGTCCAGGCGCCCATGCTAAACAAGTTCTCATTAATTTTACGTATTCTACTTTGCCAGGCAGCAGCGTCAGATAAAGAACCTCCATATAGTTTTTGCCATTGCAAATTGCCAAGAGTGTCAAATTTAACAATCATTAAATCAGATGATCCGTGATTGCTAACAAATTCCCCTGTATTGGAAGTGGTACTCCCTTCAATTAAAAAGCCGTCATTGGATTCTACTCCACTCAAAAATTCGTCTGACCCTGCGCCCCCCCATAAGCGTTTCCAGACGGTATTAAAATTGGAATCTATTTGAAAAATCCAACCATCGCGCCCTCCGTAAGTGAGAATGAGAGCCAAGTCATAATCATGTGAATCAGTATTTCCGATAGCCATTAGATTGCCATTGGGCAATTCAATGAGGTCCTTTATAATATCATCGAGTGATCCGCCGAAGTGCAATAAAGTATCCGTATCACCATTGGGGTTAATAAAAATAATCCATGCGTCTTTACCGAAAACACCACCATAATGTTCGGGAAAATCTCCGTCACTCCCTAAAGTATGGCAGCTAATCGCATATTTCCCATTTGCCAATTGAAGAATATCATCCGGTTCATCTCCGGCTAAAGAGCCAAAGGTTTTTTGCCACTCAATCGTACCTGTAGAATCAATTTTAATAATCCAAATATCATCACCGCCGTGATTAAAGGAAACATCGCCATCATTTGAAAAAGTATAACCGCTAATCAGGTAACCGTAATCATTGGTCTTTATTATTTGAGCGGGTTCATCCTGGAGGGTGCCGCCATAACACTGCTGCCAGAGAATGTCTCCTTCGGTATTAATGCAGATTAACCACAGATCAACGCTGCCTTTGAGGGTGCAGTTAATATCACCATTCGCTAATAGTGCTCTGCTTAATAAAATAATATTTCCATTCCATCCTTCAGTAATATCAACAATATCCTCACCTGAGGTACCTCCGTATGTTTTGCTCCAGTCAAGTGTACATTGAGCATAAGAAGCAGTTGCTCCGAAGGAGTACATAAGAACAAAAAACAGGAGAGAGAAAAAAATATTTTTCATTGCAAGCAATTTTTAGAAAAGGTTTATCAATACGCTGCATTTGCCTTTAATACTTTACCAAACCTAAGAAAGGTTTGGTAGTAAAAAATTAAAATTTAAAATGCTGCATCGGATATGAGTTTCTAATTCTTGCAATGGAGAGGCGCGGTTTCATTTGTGAGTTTTGAGTTCTTGTTACGGTTTGAATCTAAACCCGAAACTTTTATCTGCTAGAGTTTTTACGAAGGCAGACAAAACTCAAAACCCAAAACTCATTTCACCTTCATCGGCTTTCCCATCTTCATCGTCATGCGCACATCTTTAAGCGGGCGATCGTTGCGGTCTTTGGGTACGGCGGCAATGGAGTCGATAATATTTAAACCTTCAATCACTTCGCCATACACGGTGTAATTCATATCGAGAAACGGAGTGCCGCCAACAGTTTCGTAAATCTGTTTTTGTTCATCGGTATATTTTGCACCGGTCTTCTGTGAAATGCTGTTGAGTTCATCGGCAGAAGATTTTTTCCCCTGCACAATATAAAACTGGCAATTGCTCGATGCCTTCTCAGGGTTGTTATCTCTTGCTGCTGCCAATGCACCTTTCTTATGAATCAGTGCAGCATTAAATTCTGCAGGAACTCTTGGTACGCCTTTCACTTCTCCGCTGCCTAACTGCGAACCTGCTACTGCATTTTTCGAATCGGGATCACCACCCTGAATCATAAAATCTGATATTACGCGGTGAAAAAGTAAACTGTCATATACACCTGTTTCCACCAGATGAATAAAATTATCTCGGTGCTTGGGGGTTTCGTTGTAGAGTTTCAATTTGATATCACCAAACTCTGTGGTAATGATTACGGTTTGCATTTTTTCTTTGGGTTTAAATGAAAGTAAAAGTAGTAATGGAAGAACGATGAGAACTTTTTTCATTGATGATTTTTTTATGGGGGTGAAAATACAAATTCAAGATTATGGTGATTGGGTGAACACCTATAAATTTTGATTCTTGAATTTTTGGGAAATGAAAAAAACTCAATTGCAGTGAAACAACCTGAATGATTTTTCTGCTATGCAAGCTACACCGGAGTTACTGTATGAAAATATTTTATGCATTTGGCTTTTAATATTTTTCGACCTAAAAAATCCTTTTAAAAAAATTTGTAACATTCATTCACTCACTTTATTCAATGGTGATTTTACGGATGCGCATGTTGATATTATCTGCAACATAAAAGTGGCCGAACACATCAATAGCAACTCCCGTTGGGAAAGAGAATGTAGCAACAGTAGCATCACCATCAGTATTTCCGGCAATGCCATTACCTGCTAATGTGCTAACCATACCGGCTGCCGTAATTTTACGAATGCAATTGTTGCCTCCATCTGCTACATACATATTCCCTTCTGCATCCAATGTAATCCCTCTTGGATTCTGAAATTTAGCTTCGCTTCCGTTACCATCAGCATATCCTGCATCATTCCCTGCCAAAGTAATTACCTGTCCTGCTGTTGTGATTTTTCTGATTCGTTGGTTGCCTTCATCAGTAACATAAACGTTACCCTGTGCATCAATCGCCACATCCATCGGAGCGGAAAATTGAGCGCCTGCTGCATTGCCATCAGCAAACCCGGCAATGCCGGTACCCGCATACGTGCTCACCATTCCATCGGCAGTAATTTTCCGAATGCGATTGTTTCCCTCCTCTGCCACATAAATATTTCCCTGTAGATCACAGGCAATACCTCTGGGATATAAAAATTGCGCAACCATTCCATTGCCATCTGCAAATCCCGCTATTCCGTTACCTGCTATAGTGCTGACAACTCCTGAGGTGGTGATTTTCCGTATTCGATTGCCAAGAGCATCTGCGACATAAATGTTTCCCTGCAAATCAATCGCTACATCTTCAGGAGATTGGAATGTTGCCTCGCCGGATTTACCATCTATGGAACCATAAGCGCCCGTGCCCGCCAGAGTAGTAACGACTCCGATTGCGGTGATTTTACGAATTCGATTGTTAAGCGCATCGGCAACATAAACATTGCCTTGGGCATCGCACGCAACTCCTCTCGGATAATTAAATTGAGCAGTGGCGCTGTCGCCATCCGCAAAGCCTGCGATACCACTACCAGCAAGTGTTCTTACAGTAATTTTAGAATGAGGAATGATAGGTTCTGCATGGTCTTTTGTACAGCTATTAAAAATTACAACAGTAAGCAGTAACGCAATTGTTGATCTTAAAAATATTTGTGATTTCATTCTATAATTATTTAGGGTCACGATTTTTTTAAAGTGATTTAATTTGCGCAAACTATTTTTTGAGAAAACATTTTTGTAAGAGCATAAAATACATTTCCATTTCAAAATAAATTATTGAAAAATAAAAATAATCGTGACTGCCCTGCTTTGAAAGCAGCCACGATTAATGTGTAATTAATCTGCTCCATAGAAATAATACTCCGCTGTATAAGGCACATCAGATTCTTCACCTAAATGTGCAGCATCGGCACCGGTTGTTGGTGCAAGTCCGCCCACTGTATTAATGCGTTGGATATAAGTTACATCATAATAATAATTAGGATCGGTGCTTGGTGCTGCCGAAAGAAGCAACCAGGGAATTGCTGTAACATCTTGTGTGATGGCTTGCAACTTTATTCCTACAACATACTCACCTGCTTTTTTACCGGCGGTAGCAGCCCATGTTGGACCTACATAATGATCACCAACTTTTTTTGTGTAAGAAGCATTGTTGTATAAAGTTGCAGAAGGTGCTACAAAACTCCACAGGTACAAGTTTGGATCAACAGTACTTTGTGTAACCTTATAGATTTGCACACCTGTAGCATAACAATGCCAGATGGGGTGGTTACCTGCAGGCACTGCAATAATATCGGGCACTACCGGTGTTTCAATAACTTTTGCTTCAACAATTGGATCATTGTTGAATTCATCGGGAATAATGTTTTCTTTTTGGCAGCTTGTAATGGCAAGTGCGAAAAGTGCCATAAGCATTATTGTGCCAATGGTTTTTGTTTTACTGAATTGAGTTTTCATTTTAATTTGATTTTTGTTTTTTGCTTACTCTTGGAAAGGATTTTCAGCGACCTCCTTGAAAATAATTAAATATTCTTTTTATATTTTAATTTACGTGAATGATTTTTTGGGCGGCTATTAAACCCTCCACAGTCATTTTCACCAGGTATGTTCCTGAGCTGAGTTGCTGGCGATTGAATATTAGGTCGTGGTTTCCTTGAATTGCATTTTCATTTAGCAAGGTGTTCATCTTCTTTCCTGCTATATCATACAGTTCGATTAGTACATGAGTATTATTCTCCACTTTAAAATGGATAGTGGCAACAGATGAAACAGGATTAGGATAAACCAGGATTTCATTTGCAATGGAAAAAGCTGCATCAACAGATTCTGCTGACCTTAATGAAGCGGTAGTGAATGTTTGAACAGGCGACCATTCTGAAACAATAAGGGGAGCTATTCCACACATAGATTTTACACGCCACTTATATTCGGTATCTGGATTTAACCCTGTAATTTTCTTTGAGTTTTTGCGAGCCGGAAGTATTGTCCAATTACTTTCACCCGAAATTTTATAACTAACCTTGTAGCCAACGGCGCCAGGTTGCTGATTCCAATTCAACTTAGAAGAGGAAGCAGAAATATTAGAGGTAGTTAATCCGGCAGGGATGCCACATGTAAAATTATCAGGTGTATATTCCCAAAAATCATTCAAGTTGAGAAAGCCAATTGAATCATATCCAAAGCCAGTACCCAAATATCCCTTAGCTCCAATGCTAAAGCCGGTTGCAAAGCTGCGTGGGGCACCGGCGAAATTTGCTTTCTGAATCCAGCTATCAGTAGAAGTATTGTATTCCCAAAAATCATTAGTATTTCCTAAATCGTCGCTGCCGGTACCTAAATAACCATTAGTTCCGATATTGAAACCAACCGCTCCTAACCTTGCGCTTCCCGCAAATGGTGATTTCTCTGTCCAGAAGTCCGTTATCGGATCGTATTCCCAGAAGTTACTTGAAAGATAAAAGGTCTCATCAATACCGGTTCCTATATATCCCTTGTTACCAATGCTAAAACCTGTGGCAAAGAAAAATCCGTTGCCGCAATTAGCTTTCTGTATCCAGGTGTCATTAACAGGATTGTATTCCCAAAAATCATTGTATACCATATTATCATCAAAGCCGGTTCCTATATATCCCTTATCGTTAATACTGAATCCCACAGCCCAGTATCTTCCATTGCCACCAAAGTCAGCTTTCTGAGTCCAACTATTTGCTGAAGGATCAAATTCCCAAAAATCTTTGGTAAAGCCATTCATTCCTACACCGGTTCCTATATATCCTTTATTACCAATACTAAAACCGCAGTTTCCATATTCAGGTAAGCCAGGTAAGTCTGCTTTTTGTATCCAAATACCCGTAATAGGATCATATTCCCAAAGATCAACAAAAAATCCCCCGCCCGCCATTCCCAGATAGCCCTTGTTGCCAATACTGAAACTTATTGCCTCATCTCTGGGCTGACCACCAAAATTTGCCTTCTTAATCCATGTGTTATTGGCCGGATTAAATGCCCAGAATTGCTCACTGTTGCGATAAGTAAGCGGATTAAAACCAGTACCTACATAACCGGTATTTCCGATACTAAACCCAACGGCGGAAGAAATTGCACCACCTCCATAATCAGCTCGTTGAAGCCAGGTATCATTATTAGGATCATATTGCCACATGTCATTGTTGTACACCCCATCAGCACCTGTCCCCATATAGCCATAATTGCCGATGCTAAACCCAACGGCATTACTTCTTGGATTGCCACCGAAGTTTGCCTTCTGCGTCCAATTATTCAGAGCAGGGTCAAATTCCCACAAGTCATTAAATTCTGTTCCATTAAAATATCCTGTGCCAATGTAACCTTTGCCGGAAATGTTAAATCCAGCTGCTGCCCAGCGCTCTCCACCGCCAAAGTCAGCTCTTTGTGTCCAGGTGTCATTTATTTGAGAATATTCCCAAAAGTCTTTATAGGTATTGGTATTATCATAGCCAGTACCCACATAGCCACTATTACTAATTGTGAAATACGTAGGGCTGTACCGGGCAATTCCGCCAAAATCGGCTTTTTGAATCCATGTATTTAAGGCAGGATCATATTCCCACCAGTCTTTTTTGCTGATGTGTGTTATGTCAACTCCTAACCCAATATAACCCTTGTTACCTATGCTCAGTCCTGCGGCATAATCACGTGCGCCACCTGCGAAGTCGGCTTTTTGGGACCATGTATTAAGAGCGGGATCATATTCCCAAAAATCATTTCGAAAATTAAGATCGTAACCTGTTCCTATATATCCCTTATTTCCGATGCTGAAACTTACAGCTAATCGGCATGGAACCGGCCCATTAGGTGCAGTATATCCTACATCACTTTTTTGTATCCAGGAATCTTGTGCCCGAATCACTGTGATGGCTGCCAAAAGTAAAATCGTGAGGAAAAATGTTTTGTTTTTCATTGTGTTTAGTTTTTAGTGGTGAGTTATTTAATTACGCTGAGTTTTTTCATTTCATCAATTGAAATAGTCGGAGGCATTTCGCCTTTCTTCATTTTGTCAATAACAAGTATTGCTATAGTAATTGCATCTTTTTTTGTTTTGAATCCTTCATTGCCGGGCTGTCCGGGAATGCTGGTTTGTTGGATCATTAACCTGCTTTCTGCATATACATTATACCCGTAAGTATTGTTAGGGGCATCAATGATCGTGTAAGTAAGCGGCGAATTCACATTGCCGCCTTTCGGAAATTGTGCAACCAATGCTGCGCGTGATATTGGAGCAGATTGTGATGATGGGCTTAGCGGCTGCTGAGCATATCCCATTATAAAAGCTCCCATTAAAGTTAAAAAAAGAAGTTGTTTTTTCATGAGGTTATTTGAGTTTTAGTTTCTAATTTTTGCCTACTCTTGGAAAGGATTTTCAGCTTCCTCCTTTAAAGTTTTTCTGCTGTTCTTATTACAGTTATTATTTTGTTGAAATGAAATTCATGATCCCTTTTTTATTCTTTGTTAAAAGCAAGTTCACCTCGCGCAATCTTCATGATACAGAAATCTGCAAATCCATTTCTCCTGGCATCATTAGTTGCCGGAGCTATTTTATGCCCTGTAAAAACAAAACATTCGTCCAGTGATTGAAAGAGAATAGCAGCAGCATCTTTTTGATTACTGTTTAGCATTTGTTTCCATTGCGGAACTCCATTTGAATTAAGTTTCATTCCAAAAATCTCAGGCATCGTTTCATATCCATTTGCATCTTCTGCTTTAATTATTCCACCTAAAAAATAACCGCCATCATTTTGTTTAGTGCAACGCAATCCTTTGTAGCGGGCATAATTATTTTCGGGAAATGAATAACTCCATTCTTCATTTCCACCATTAGAAAACAGGGCAACATTGAAATGTGTTTTTTGATGCTGTTCATCCAATGTCTGATAACCTGAGATGAGGAAACCACTGTCATTTGTTACTGCGCATCGCACTGCATTTCCTTTAATGCCGCCGCCTACAATTTTGCGCCAATACATATTTCCGTTTGCATCGGTTTTAATAACCCATACATTTTTATTTCCACGAGCACCTGCAAGCATTCCATCATGCGAAGAGGCATAACCACACAGAAGAAAATCTCCCGCAGGTGTGCGCACTGCAGAACTTAATTCCTCTTCATTAGAACCACCATAAGGTTTTGCCCATAAAATTTTACCCGCAGCATTTATTTTCATCAACAGATAATCGGTATATCCTTGTTCTCCCTCTGTTCCTCTGCTGATGGAGCCAGCCACCACAATATTTTCATTCTCACATTCAAATACTGCATTAAAACAATCATCGCCATGAGTGCCCATTGTTTTTGTCCAAAGTATTTTACCATCTCCACTTAGTTGAGCAAACCAGCCATCATACATTCCATTGGTTGCTGAAAGAGTTCCCGCAGTTGAATTTGTTTTTCCTGCAACCAAATAATCACCACTACTCATTTGTGAAATTCCATAGGCAAAATCATCGTAGTTGCCGCCAATAGTTTTTTGCCATTGCAGGTTTCCCTCAGCATCGAGTTTAATAATCCAGGCATCGTATCCGCCTTCATTACCGGTAACATCGCCATCATTTGAAAGTGTGGTACCGATTACAACGAGACCACCATCAGCAGTAGCAATTGCTTTTTCAGGTAGGTCATAATCTGATCCGCCAAAACATTTTTGCCATTCGATCGCTGTGTCTTGTGCCGTTGCAAAAAACGTAAAAGCAATAATTGCAATTGGAGTTAAGAGTGATTTTTTGGTAATGAATAGTAGTGTGTTTTTCATGATCTTAGGTTTTAAATGGAATTGAATTTTTTACTGAAACAAATGTATAGTCGGCGCCAACCC
>JAJAYG010000137.1 GCA_026786335.1 Chitinophagales bacterium
CGTTACAAGCGGAGCAACACTTACTATTGAAGCAGGAACTTTAATTAAGGGTGATAAGCCAACCAAAGGCGCACTCATTATTACACGCGGTTCAAAGATTGATGCGCAGGGAACTGAAGATGCACCTATTGTTTTTACCAGCAACGGTCCGGTAGGTTTTAGAACTTATGGTGATTGGGGCGGAATTATTTTACTGGGAAAATCCAGCATCAACCAAGCCGGCGGTGAAGCAATTATCGAAGGTGGTGTTGATGATGGCCAAGGCAATGGTTCTTATGGTGGTGGTTTAACACCCGACGTAAATGACAACTCTGGTACTATGAAGTATGTGAGAATTGAATTTCCGGGAATTGCTTTTGCACCAAACAATGAGATCAACGGTTTAACATGCGGCGGTGTTGGTGCAGGCACTACAATTGAACACATTCAAGTGAGTTACTCAGGTGATGATTCGTATGAATTTTTTGGTGGAACAGTGAATGCAAAATATTTGGTTGCCTTTCGTGGTCTCGATGATGACTTTGATACAGATAACGGTTTTAGCGGTAAACTTCAATTCCTTTATGGATTGCGTGATCCAAATGTTGCAGACATAAGTGGTTCAAATGGTTTTGAATCTGACAATGATGCAACCGGTTCATCTAATTTACCACAGACTCATGCAATCTTTTCAAACGTTACCATTGCAGGTCCAAAAGTTACTTCATCAACAACCATTAACGCAAACTTTAAACGTGGTGCGCACTTGAGAAGAAACACGGCACAAGATATTTACAACTCAATCATCATGGGTTATCCTACAGGTGTAATGGTTGATGGTGCGGCAGTAGAAGGAAATGCAACAAACAATATTTTGCAGATTCGCAATACAATTATTGCAGGTAACGTAAACAGTTTTGAAGTTGCATCGGGAAGTACTTTTGATATTGCAACATGGTTCAACGATCCTGCAAATGCAAACAGTGTTCTCGCTGCTAACACAGATGTAATGTTAACCGATCCATTCAATCTTACTGCACCCAATCCTGTACCAATGGGTGGTTCACCTGCTTTAACAGGTGCAGATTTTACAAACCCGAATTTGCTCGACCCCTTCCTTACAGCTGTTACTTATAAAGGTGCTTTTGGAACTGAAAATTGGTTGAACAACTGGACAGAATTTAATCCGCAAAACAGCGGTTACACTGGTATTGAAACACCTAAAGTGATTTCATCAATTAACATTTATCCTAATCCTATGAAAACAACATCTGTACTGGCATTCTCTCTTGCAGAATCAAATCAGGTAAATATTTCAATTACCGATTTAAGTGGCCGAATGGTTTCTGAAGTTTTAAATGATTTTCTCTCTGCAGGCAATCATGAGATTACTTTGAATATTCCGAAACGTGTAAGCGGAATGTATTTCGTGCTCATTCACAGCGAAAACAACAATCAGGTTATAAAACTTTCAGTAGAGTAGTAGAGTACTTTATTATTGTTAGAAGAGCTGCGCACTTTGGTGGCGCAGCTTTTTTTTATAAATGTGGTTGAGACAAAATAGTTAGTTTTCCCATCGTGAAATATTTAGTCCTCTTCAGTATAATAATTGCAGCCTGCACTTCGCATCCTGTTAAAAAGCAGCCATCAATCTCTTCAGCTAAAATTCCTGTTCAGCAAAAAGAAATTTTTGAGAAAGGAAAAGTAATCAGCAACATTCAATGCAAATCAAACCCGCAAGAATCTTTTTCATTTTATGTTCCTTTAAATTATGATACTGCAAAAAAAAATGCAGTCATCGTTTTTTTTGATCCGCATGCAGGTGCCGAATTTGTGGCAAAGAAGTTTCAGCATTTAGCAGAGGAATTCAATACTGTTTTAATTTCATCTGAGGATTCAAAGAATGGTTTAACACAAGATCAAACTGCAGAGATTGCAAACACATTGATTGCCGAAACAAAAAATCGTTTTGCTGTTGATGATCAAATTACGCTTGCTGGATTTTCAGGCGGTGCAAAAGTTGCAATGAGTGCAACTTCAAATGCTTCAGTGAATTCTCTCATTTATTGCGGCGCTGTTTCTTCAATCCCGAAAAAAAATATTGGAGTACTGGGCTTTGCAGGTGTGGATGATATGAACTACACCGATCTCTTACTCTTCGATCAGTCATTGCTAAATTCTGTGGGCAATCATTTTTTTATTGAATGGAAAGGAAAACATGAATGGGTTGACAGTGCGAATTTTCGCGATGCATTTTACTGGTTACAATTCAACCGCATGCGAAATCATTTTGCTGCAATTGATTCTGGGTTGATTAAAACTTTTTTAACGGAGAATGAAAAGAGGTTAAGCAAAGCACAAAATGATTTTGGCAAAGTTGCAATCAACAATAAAATTATTTCATTTCTCGGCGGTCTTTATGATGTTTCAAAATATGAGCAAGCAACAAATCAGTTACAACAAATTGCTGCTTACATGAGCACCGTTGAACAAAGACAAAAGACTTTGCGAACTGAAACTGCAATGAAGCAGGAATACATCAATGCTTTTCAAAGTAAAGATTTGAATTGGTGGAAACCGGAGATTCAAAAATTGCAAAGTGAAAAAGATCCCATGCACCAGCGCTTGCTTGGTTTTCTTTCATTGGCAGGATTTTCAATTTCAAGTAATGCCATACAGCAGAATAATTTTGAAGTGGCTGAAAAGATGCTGGCGATTTACAAACTTGCCGATCCAAAAAATTCTGATCAGCCATTTTTGGAAGCATGCCTTTTTGCACAGCAAGGGAAAAGTGATTTGGCAGTTTTATTATTGCAAAAAGCAGTTGACTTAGGTTTGATTGATGCGAATAAAATTTTGCAGGAACCTTCACTGCAATCATTAAAAACTAATGATAAATTTATTGAGTTGATTACAAAAATGAAAAGCGAATAAAAGGTGCACATCAAAATATTTCCCGCAGATTTCGCAGATGATCTCTGATATAGCATTCTTAAACCTTCTGCGAAAATCGGTGAAATCTGCGGGAGATTTTATTCATTTTGCTTATGAAAAAATATCAATCATGAAAAATTCTTTTTCTTTCATCGTCATCATCATTCTTCTGTTCCAGAATTTATATGCACAGGAAAATTCATTGCTTGTTTGCGGTCCCATGCTGTGTGATGTAAACCACCGCGAAGCAATCATTTGGTTAGAGGTGAGTGCTGCTGTTACAACTGCGCAGATCAAATGCTTTAAAAAAGTTGATGCTTCATTTTCAAAAATATTTTCTTATTAAGGTGAGTTAGGCAATGATTACAATCCCATAAAAATTGTTTGCATCAATCTTGACATGAACACCGAATTCTTCTATGAGATTTACCTTAATGGAAAGAAGCAAACATTTTCATTTCCATTAATTTATAAAACAAAAACAGTTTGGGAATACAGAACCTCACCTCCCGCATTCTCTGTTATTTTCGGTTCCTGCAATTACATCAATGATCCGTTGTATGATCGGCCGGGTGATCCGTATGGAAGAAGCCCGCGCATCTTTGACAGCATTGCAAACAATCCAAGTGACTTTATGATTTGGAATGGTGATAACATGTACACACGCGAAGCAGATTTTGATTCGCGTTCAGGATTTTATTATCGTTACACACATGACCGCAGTATTCCTGAATTAAAAAAGTTGCTTGCATCACGGCCCAACTATGCAATATGGGATGATCATGATTACGGACCGAATGATGCGGGTGCTTCCTATGATTTAAAAGATATTTCTCTTGCTGCATTCAAAGATTTTTTCGGCAACCCGAGTTATGGCGAATGGAATAATCCCGGTGTATACACGCATTTTACATGGAGTGATTGTGATTTCTTTTTATTGGATGCCCGCTTTTACCGCAGTGATGAAAAGATGAATGACAGCAGCAGCAATAAACATTATTTGGGTGATGTGCAATTGAAATGGCTCGAAGCTTCGTTGCTTTATTCAAGAGCTTCTTTCAAATTTATTGTAAGCGGAAGCCAAATGTTAA
>JAJAYG010000138.1 GCA_026786335.1 Chitinophagales bacterium
ACTAACAGCAGGAGCGTGAGTAATTCAAAACGCATGAGAAGAATTGAGTTCATATTCATGGCAGTATGCTTCCAAAAAGCGTTTGAGTTGTTGATTGAATAATTCCCACGAGCCAGAAGGGCAAAACACCAATGATCACAATGCAAGAAACCAAGATGATCGCTGCTAACTTTTCATTCCATGTTGCATCGGTAAGATGTTTGAATTCTTCTTTTGTTATTGGTCCCCATAGTGCAATTCCGACTGCACGCAAAATGTAAACTGCAGTTACAACAATTGACATGGTAGCCACGATAGTGGCGATGCGGTGAAACAAATCGTTGTGTTGAAATGAACCTACAAACACCGTCATCTCTGCAACGAAACCACTGAACCCGGGAAGGCCGAGTGATGTTAAACCTGCAATGATAAAAACAGTTCCAATGAAAGGCATCACCTTCATCAATCCTCCCATTTGCGAACCAATGCGTGTGTGCGTGCGCTCGTACAGCATGCCAATTACAGCGAAGAACAGGGCTGTCATAATACCATGAGAAACCATTTGCAACACAGCACCAGTGATTGCAGTTTTTGTGAGCATTCCTATTCCTAACAAAACAAATCCACAATGGCTTACTGATGAATAGGCGTTCATCATTTTTAAATCTGTTTGTCGCAGTGTTACAAATGCGCCATATAAAATTCCTATGCAGGCAAGAACAATGATGGTGGAAGAATATGCCTGTGCAGCTTCGGGAAATAAAACAGTTGCAACACGCAGGCAACCATAGCCGCCCAATTTCATTGAGATGCCTGCGAGAAACATGGATGCAGCAGTGGGAGCAGATGAATGTCCTTCGGGTGCCCAGGTATGAAATGGAAACAATGCGCTCAATACTCCAAAGCCCATGAACATCATAGGGAATAAAAACATTTGCGACTCGTGAGAGAAAGTTGTTTTAGAAAGTTGCACGAGATCAAAAGTTGCTGCACCGGTTTGCGCCGAGTAATAATACGTGCCGAGGATACCAATGAGCACGAGTGCTGAACCACCCATGAGCATGAGTGCTAATTTCATTGCATTGTCTTCTTTGTTGCCGCTTCCCCATTTTGCAATCAATAAATATTTTGGAATTACTGCAAGTTCAAAAAAGAAAAACAACGTGAACAAATCCATGGAAATAATAAATCCGAAGGCACTTGCAGCAAGAAAAACGAGAAGGAAGAAAAATTCTTTTACGCGGTCTTTTACTTTCCACGAAATCAAAACACCGGTTAATAAAACAACTGAAGTAAGTAAAATCATTGCAATAGAAATTCCATCTACACCAACATGATAAGTGATGTTCCAAGCAGTAAACCAATCGTGCTGAAATTCGAAAAGCAATGGTGATTCATTTCCCGCATTTCTTTCTTCAGTGTAGAAATAGGCGAGTGCAATGGAAAACAAAAGTTGAATCACGCTCCCGGCAAGTGCAATTGCTTTTGCTTGTTTGCTATTAGCAATTAACATTGCAAGCAAAGTGATAACTGGAATTAATATGAGGAATGAAAGGTTCATTAATATGCAGATATATTTTTTGATTTGAATATCCCTGCCTGTAGGCAGACAGGGAATATCGAATAAGGAATTTCGAATATCGAATCACGAAATTCAAAAATGAAAAAATTAAGATCAAAACTATTTTCCTTTCTCACTATTCTTTTTTGCTGTTTGAATGCTTTTGACAAATATTGAAATCAACTCATTACATACTGTTGTTGCAATTTCAACCGGAGCAACATCATTTGTTAGCGGAGCTTTTTTAATAATTTTAAAAGACACGCGTGATTCTCTTAATTCTTTTAATAACACTTTAAGTTTGTGAATAAAATCGGCTGATGATTCGGCGCTGTGCGCTTCACCATAATTTAAAGCAGGTGAAGTTCCTGATCGAACCAATTGGCCACTAATATGATTGCCAGCTTTAGTGTCAAAAAGTTTTTCGGAAATCTTTATCGCAATAATCGCAAAGTCAATTAATCTTTCTTCAAGATCGTACTTTCTTTGAACTTCATTTTCTTCTTTCATTTTGAGTGGTAAAATTTTTAGTTCATTTATTTCTACTTCATTTCATCATTCCCTGCCCGACCAGCAGGCGGCGATATTTCTTATTCAGTGTTCGATATTTTATTAATTGTAATTGGTTATTGAACTTCATTTTCTTTATTCATTTATTTTTTACTTCACTTCATCATTCAATATTTCTTATTCGATATTCCCTGTCTGCCTATAGGCAGGGATATTCATTTTAACTAAAGATATAGACAGCAAAAACGGATAACAGAATCACCCCCGCAAAAAACCACATCACATAATCAGCAATTTTACCCGACTGAATTGGTTTGATTGCTTCTGAAAACATTTCAGATACACCTGCAATCAGTTTCATTAATCCGTCAACCATGTTTTTATCGATCCATGCTGCCGGTCTTGAAATTAAATTGAAGATAATGTCTTTGGTAATGAATAAATAAACTTCATCCACATAAAATTTCTTGTAAGCAGATTGATAAATGCCGCCGAGCGATCTGGAAATATTTTCTGCTCTTACATTTTGTTTTGTGTAAAGAAATAATGCAATTGCAATTCCAAGTAATCCCGCACTAACAGCGATGGTGGCGAGGTTGAAATGAAATTCAGTTTCAATCGAAGTTCCATCTGGCGAAATAAAATGCGTGAAAGGAATAAAGCCAACCACAATTGTTGCAATGGCAAGAAAAATCAATGGAAACAACATGGAGAATGGTGCTTCACTTTTGTGTTCTGCATGATGGTGACTTTCAAAAGTTTTATTCCAGAAAATACTCAGGTACAAGCGGAACATGTAGAATGCAGTAAGACATGCAGTGAGTAAACCGAAAATGTAAATGATGATGTTGTGATTGAATGCGGCTGTAAGAATTTCTTCCTTACTAAAAAAACCTGAGAGCGGCGGCACACCGGAGATTGCAAGGCAGGCAATTAAAAAAACTGCATTGGTAACGGGCATCTTTTTTCTTAATCCTCCCATGTCCTTCATTTCATTTGAATGAACATAATGAATGACTGCACCAGCAGCGAGAAATAATAATGCTTTAAACATCGCATGCGTGAAGAGGTGAAACATAGAAGCAGAAAATCCTTCGCCTTCATTTCCTTTAAAACCAGAAACACCTAGTGCAAACATCATGTAACCGATCTGCGACATGGTGGAATACGCAAGCACTCTCTTGATATCTGTTTGTGTGCAGGCAATTACTGCGGCGAAAAATGCGGAGAAAATTCCTACATAAGAAACTATTTCAAGTGTAACCGGAACATTGTGGAATACCGGAAATAATCTTGCAACTAAAAACACACCTGCTACCACCATGGTTGCTGCGTGAATCAATGCTGAAACAGGAGTGGGACCTTCCATTGCATCGGGCAACCAGATGTGCAATGGAAACATTGCCGACTTTCCTGCACCGCCGATGAAAATTAAAGTGAGCGCCCATGTAATTGCCGATGCGCCAATGAAAGATGGAGAAGATGCTGAGGTGATGAATGAAGAATTTTCAGTCGTCATTCTTAGAATGATGGTTTGAAAATCGAGCGACTCTGCATAATAAGAGAGTAATAATATTCCTGCAAGAAATCCAAGGTCAGCAAAGCGTGTGACGATGAAAGCTTTTTTTGCTGCAGCCACTGCTGATGGTTTATCAAAGTAATATCCGATGAGGAGAAATGATGAAACACCTACCAATTCCCAAAACATGTAGAGCTGAAAAATATTTCCTGCCAATACCAAACCTAACATTGAGAATGTAAAGAGAGAGAGGAAAGAAAAATAAGTTGCATAGCGTTCCTCACCATGCATGTAACCCAAACTGTAAATATGAACCATGAGCGAAACAGTAGTGATTACCACAAGCATCATCACAGAAATTGGATCGAGCATGATGGTGAAATCAATGGAAAGACCCCCTCGCCCTTCGGGCACTCCCCCTTGAAGGGGGAGAATATTTGCTACTGTGAATTGCAGCCATGTATGTTTGAAAGAAATAATGGTTTGGTAAACTGCATTGATTTTTTCTGTCTCGAAAAAATATTGGTAGGCACACAAATATGAAATGCATGCTGCTGCAAATAGTCCCAATGTTCCGAGTATGCCGCTGAGTTGCTGGAATCTTTTACCGAAAATTCCTGTCACCAAAAATACAGTGAGTGGAATAATAAGTACAAGTGATATGTAAGGGAATATGTTCATCAGAATTTTAGTGAATCAATTTCGTTAGCATCAATAGATTTAAACTTGCGGTAAATGTTAATGATGATGGCAATTGCCACCGCCGCTTCCGCCGCCGCAATGGTGATAATAAAAATGCTGAAGAAAAATCCTTCGAGTTTGTCTGCATAAAAATATTTGTTGAAAACAACATAGTTGATGTTCACGCTATTCAACATTAATTCAACAGCCATTAACATGGTGATAGCATTTCTTCTGGTAAGAAAACCGAATGCGCCGATAAAAAACAAAGCCGTGCTTACAAATAAAATATGTGTGTAAGGAATTTCAGTCATTTGTTTTTGTTTTAAGTGCAATGGCAATAGCGCCAATCATAGCTGCAAGCAGAAGCACGCTCACTGCTTCAAATGGTAAAATGTATCCGCCTTCGCCATAGTTCAATAACTGTGTGCCGATTGCCGACATAGTGATTTCGCTGTTTGTATTTTTTACTTCGGGAAATGAATTTTGATAGATCACAGTGAAAGCAAGTGCGAAACCAATGAATACTGCAAGCGCTGAAAAAATTATTCTTCCTCTTGAATAATTGGGAAGTTCACTTTGCACCTGATGGGTTAGGAATAATGAGAATAATATGAGCACCACAATTCCACCCACATAGACTACAATCTGCACGGCTGCAAGAAATTCATACTGCAGATAAAAAAATAATGCAGCAACATTAATGAGCGTGAACAACAAATAAATTGCTGAGCGAAAAATCTTTCTTGTTGTTACGGTGAGCACACCGAACACTAAAAGCATGATAGCAATCAGATAAAAGAAGAATTGGCTCATTTGGTTTTCATTCTACTCCTTTCATAATTTTTGATCCCGGTAAATTCAAAACTTTTGTTAGTGGCTTGCGGTCATAGGTACTGTGTTCAAAATCATGCGACATAATAATTGCATCAGTAGGGCAGGCGATAATGCACAAGTTGCAGAAAGTACACATGCTCAGGTGATACACAAACTGATCGATGGCTTTTTTCTTTTTACCATTCTCATCCAACTCAAATTTGGTTAAGATTTTTATGGTGCCGTTGGGGCAAGCCAACTCACATGCTGTACATCCGGTGCATTTGTGCTCATTGTTTTCATCATG
>JAJAYG010000139.1 GCA_026786335.1 Chitinophagales bacterium
ATTTGCATGCTCTTTAAGTTTGGAAACAAATTATTAACGTGTACTTAACTATCTTTGCATTCTTCTACAAACAAATATGGTTGCAACTTTAAAGATCTCGAGTGAAGTTTTTGGCAATAACGGAATAATACCAACCAAGTATACTACTGAAGGTTTAAATATTAACCCTGCTTTGATTATAAGTGGTCTACCAATGAACACAAAAACACTGGTGTTGATTCTGGAAGCACTTGATGGCCCAAAAGCACCGGTAACGCAATGGGTAGTGTGGAATATTTCCCCAACAAATAAGATAAGGGAGAACATTATTCCGGGAGAAGAGGGAATGAATGATTTAAGAAGGCACCATTACTCAGGCCCAAATCCACCAGCAGGTGAGAGGCATAAATATGCGTTCAAGATTTGGGCATTAGATAATTTTCTTCATCTTGATCATTCTGCAAAAAGGCCGGCACTCGAAGTAGTAATGGCAAAGCATGTAATTGGTTTCGGAGAAATAATTGCCAGCTATCAAAAGAAACTTTCTTAGTTATTTGGAGTTCCTGCATTGGCCCATATTTGAATTTTCAACAAATCACACGAACTAAGTTTCACTGAATTCTTTGGCATATTTGAACAGCCTGTCCAATTAACTGCACAAAGTAATCTTCCATTATTTACCTGATCACTAACCTGAGCCCAGGTAGTTAATAAAATTCCACCTCCTGTTCCTCCATTTGAATGGCACCCCAGGCAGTTTGTTGACATAATTCCACTAATGGTAACTGAATAAGTAACATTAATTGTATCGCATTGAACATAAGTTCCGCAATCAACATTATAACCTGCACCTTCAATAATCCATTGGCCAATTAAATCAATCTGCTCAGCTAAGAGAGGGTCGCTTGGAGGTGGAGGCATTCTATCTTCACCTTCTTCATTTAAAACTTCATAGAGTTTACTATCTTCTAAATTCCCTGGCATTACAGCTTCCATAATTCCTGAATAGGTACTGAAGTTATATCCTTTTTCCATTGTAATTGCATCATGACATCCGCTTTTGGCACAATTGGAATTTATGATTGGGAAAATTTCATTTTGGAAACAAATGCTGTCTTTAATACCATCACCCCCATTACTATACAAGTAGGTTTTGTCCCACGAACAAGATGAAAGAAAAAGCATGGCAGAAACGGAAGTTACTAATGCAACTAACTTAATTTTTGATTTCATAATGATATTGTATTCATTTAAATAGAGTAAGAGCATTAATAATTTGAGCAAGAGTAAACCAGTTTAACTATACTGCTATTGGTCTCTCGCTAAACGGAGCAATTGAATATTTGAGTATGAGAAATGAAAGGTTAAACAGAAAGTGTCGCAGTAAATTCATTTTGCAAAAAGGTGATAATGAATTGAATTTTTTGAGGATTCTCTTTATCGGCTGGCTCTCGAGAAACGTAAAACAAGAATTCATTTACCTTTTCAAATTACAAGATGGAGCATCACCTGTATATAGGGTGCTGAATACTTTGACATTTAGAACAAGCAGTTACATCAGGCCTTAAACTACCTCACACCAGAGTCGGTTTATGCCCTACAAACTTTAAGAGAAAAAAAATAAAAAAGCATTTAAGGAAAAAAATAAAAACGATGATAACTTTACACTTATTAAAGCATGAAAAATTTATGGAAAATGTGGTTCGCTACACTTTTTAATGTAGCGTTGCAGAAATCATCTATTCTTCAAAGCAAATTAAATTCAATGGTTGCTCCATACACAAGTTTAGGAGCAGGGTGGTAAGCAAAACAATTGTAAGGTTATAAATCGTGTTTTTCAATTTTTTATAATACGCATCAAAAATAAACTCAGGAAAAAATGAACGATAAGGATAAATCCAAAAGCATAAATAATCTTGATGCAGTTGGCATCACTGATCTTCTTTTAAGAATTGCTGCGTTAGGTTCTCTTATGTATGCTTGTTATAATATTCTTGAACCATTTATTTCTATTATGCTTTGGGCCTTTGTGCTTGCTGTTTCGCTCAATCCATTTTATTTTTCGGTAAAAAAATTATTAGGTGGCAAAGGAATATTCTAAGCAGTTGTAATTGTTGTTTTATCCCTTTCAATACTGATTGTTCCAATAGTATGGATGTCAATTTCAACAGGATTAAGCCTTGAAAAATATGGACAGCAAATAGCCAGCGGTGAGTTAGTTGTGCCATTGCCTCCACCAAGTATTCAAACAATACCGCTTATAGGTGATCCCGTTTTCGAAGCATGGACACTTGCATCCACCAATATGGGGGAATTAGTAATGCAATATAAAGATCAACTGATATTTGTTGGCAGAACGGTGGTGAACCTATTGGCAAGTACAGGAAAAGGAATCGTGCTGTTATTAATATCCATAATTATTAGTGGTGTTTTATTGATTTATGGAAAAGAAGCAGGAAATTTTGGCCGCGCCTTTTTTGTAAGGTTAGTAGGTGAGAGAGGAAATGATATGGCTTCAGTTGCCGAAGTAACAGTTCGAAATGTTACCAAAGGAATCCTCGGTGTTGCTTTTATTCAATCCATGTTAGCAGGGTTAGGAATTTTTATTGCAGGCATTCCCTTCGCTGGGTTGTGGACTTTAATGTGTTTGTTTCTTTCAGTTATGCAGATCGGGTTACTTCCGGTTTCGCTTGGTGTTGTAATTTATGCATGGTCGACGATGAATACGCTTCCAGCAATTCTGCTAACTGCATGGATGTTATTTGTTGGAATCGTTGACAATATTTTGAAACCAATTTTACTTGGAAGAAAAGCGCCTGTACCCATGCTTGTTGTTTTTTTAGGTGCCATCGGCGGATTTATTAGCTCTGGTTTTATAGGATTATTTACAGGGGCAATTATTCTCTCGCTCGCTTATAAGTTAATGATTTCATGGGTCAATCATACTAGTCTGGATTCAGAAAAATAATTTTTAATGTGCTTTATTTTATTATTGTTACATAAAATAACATGCTAAGCACGGCACCAAAAGATTTGAAAGATTTTAAAATCGCTAGAAATAATTTCACGCATGGTAGGCAGGAAAAGCAATTAGCAAATCGAAGTGATACTGAACTTTTGATTGATTATAATTATATTATCAAATTACTAATCAGCAAGGTTGTAAATCTGACGTAACTTTTTTAGAATTTCAACAAAGTCAACTTTAAGATCAATGAGCAATCCGTTGTGAAGATCAAAAACCCAACCATGCACAACAGGGAATCCATTTTTTACAAAACTCTTTTGCACTACTGCATACTTTGCTACATTCATGTATTGCTCTTCCACATTTAATTCAACAAGCCGGTTGAAACGAAATTTTTCATCTTTAATCTTGTCTAATTCATCCTGATGATTTCGGTATACATCACGAATGTTTCGAAGCCATGGATTTAGAACACCCATATCTTTCGGTTGCATTGCAGCTTGCACGCCACCACAGTTGTAATGGCCGCAAACAATAATGTGCTTTACTTCTAAAAGTTCAACAGCATAGTTGATTACCGAAATAACATTGAGATCTATGTTGTTTACAAGGTTTGCAACGTTGCGATGCACAAATACGTCACCCGGCTTAAGCCCCATTATTTCATTCGCCGGCACACGACTATCTGAACAACCGATGTACAAATAATCCGGCTTTTGTTCAATCGCGAGTTGATCAAAGTAATGTTTATCAGAGGCCGTTTTCGATTCAACCCACTTCTTGTTGTTTTCAAATATTTGTTCGTAACTAATCATAGCAGATTAACAGGCACTGGTGCAATTTAAGAGAATGTTATATGGTGTAATAATATTTTTAGACATTGTTAAAATAAAAATCAAGCTTTGGATTCATGTTGTTCATTTATTAGTTAACTGAAATAATTTTCTAAAATTTATACTCTTAGCGAACCTCTGAATGCCCTTCCGGCATAATAAGATTCAGCGCCATTGTGATAAACGAACACCCGGTCGAAACGACAATCGCAAAAGATGGCTCCACCCAATTCTCTTATTTCAATAGGGGCTTTAACCCAACTCGAAGTTTTGGTGTCAAACTTTCCAAGTTTCTGCAATGCTCGGTATTCTTCTTCGGTTAATAGTTCAATGCCCATTGTAGCGGCCATTTCCTCAGCGCTACTTTTTGGTTTAAATTCTTTTCTTGATTCCCATGCCTCGCGATCATAACAAATACTTCTGCGACCGGCAGGGCTTTCAGTTGAGCAGTCATAAAAAATATATTCTCCCGCCTTAATATCATAACTAACCACATCAGGTTCACCACCTGTTTTTTCCATCTCATTTAACGACCACAGCTTGCCCGAATTAGCCCTCAGCTTTGCTTTAACTTTATTCCACTCAATGCCTTTATGCAGCGAATTGTTTTTCGCAAAACGAGCTTCTAAGATGTTGAGCAGATCTTCCTGTTGTTTTGGCCACAATTCTTTTTTAGTGCTATTATTTTTACTCATAATTTTCTTTTCATTTAAAGATTGAATACTGTTGTAGAGCCGTTAATTGTTAAGGCCCGAATATAGAAATGTTTTAATAAGTGAATCCATTGACTTTGCTTGGAAGCAGAGTAGAATGCAAGTGTGTGAATAATGTAACTCTTTTCAATAATTGTGTAATGTTTGCAATAACGATTATTCTCATTTTTACATATTAAAAAATTAATTCACAATCAGGATGAATAGACAGGTGTGCAAGCATACATAGAATCAAATGTTTGGCACTATTGTTTATATATCCAGTATAAAAATCAATAATTATGAAAAAAATTGTTTTCAGCAGCGCGATCATCTTGTCTTTAGTATTTACCTACGGAACAAGTAGTGCTCAAGTGAGTTTAAATGTAAATATCGGATTGCAGCCAGAATGGGGACCTGTGGGATACGATTATGTAGATTATTATTACTTCCCTCAATATGAAGCCTATTACTTTGTTCCCAAAAGGCAATTCGTATATTTAAATAACGGACGCTGGATTTTTGCAAATTCACTGCCACGCAGATACGGAACAGTAAACCTGTTTTCTTCTTACAAGGTGGTGATTAATGAGCCCGATGCTTACAAACATCACAATGATTATAAAGTAAAGTATGTAAAATATAAAGGCGGTGGTGAAAAACAGGAAATTATTCGTGACAGTAAAGACGCTAAATATGTTAAGGCGCGTGAAGATCAAAAGCGCGGTAATGCCAAAGAGACACCTGCTAAAGATGTGAGACCTAAACAGCAAAAAAGCGATGCGAATGTTACGCCGCAGAAAAGCAATGCGAAAAAGCAAGAGGTAAAAAAACAGCCAAAGGCAAACAAGCCGAAATAACTTTTTTAAGAAGTATTATTTAGTTCGAAGTTTATTTTAAATTCTTTAATGGTCGGTGGCATCACCGACCATTTTTTATTTATTTAATCTATTTCGGGCGGTGAGGACACTGGCCGATAAAAGAAGATTAGAGGATTTTGGGATGCGTTGTTTTATTCCTTTAATCTTTTAATCCTACGAATCTTTGTTCAGATATTTTTAATCTTTGTCTGAATCAGGATTTTCAGAATATCAGAACAAGGGGAATGAAAAAAAATAATTTGGAGAATTCTTTTATTCTGCGAATTCTGATTCAGATAATTTTAGTAGCAGTTTATGATGTGTGAGATTAGTGTATTAAAAAATCTTTGTCTGAATCAGGATTTTCAGAATA
>JAJAYG010000140.1 GCA_026786335.1 Chitinophagales bacterium
CGGTTAAAATATTGTCTTTGAATCCTTGCATTGCTTTGGTATATGCAGCAACTGTATACGTAGTACTTCCGGCATTGCTTAAACCGGCATCAAAATAACTTTGCCAGTCAGCAGGGCCGCCGCCTGTTCCATCACCAAGACCACCGCCTGCGTTTACGATCAAATCTGTAATTCCAGAAATCACATAAACGCTGGTTAGCATTGCTGCTGAATTCGGGTTGGTTAATGATTGAATCGTGAGTGTGTACTGGGCAAACGCGGGTGTAGCACCAGGTGTTACAGCAATTGATGTATTAAAAGAAGTGTTTGCAGGAATGGTAACTGTTCCTGAATTTGAAAATGAAACTCCATTCACTGTAAATGATCCACTCCAATCTACTGGAGCATCCGATGTAAGTGAGTAAGTAAAATCTTCTGCCGCTGTTCCTGAATTACCGGTAGAGAAATCAAAATTACTGGCAACTCCAATAATTCCTTTTTGAGATAAAACTGTTGGCTGTGTAATAATTGCATTTACAACATTATCAAATGAAGCTCCGCAGTTGATTACCTCTTTGGTTGATTTTTGTACAAATGATACCACACCAATTTCACTTTGAACCCATGCTGCATCTTCGTTATAAGTATAGGTAAAAGTTACTGTTCCACCCTGCGCAGGTAAAGTAATCGCATCACCATCTGATGATGGTAACATCTTGCGGAAAACATTAGGGAAATATTTTTCGCCGTTATTTCCCGGAGGGGTAGTGTAATTGATATTACGTTCAATGATTGCTGTGCGCAAAACAAAAGAACCGGTTGGAGGCATTCCTACAGAAATTACATTTACGGTAACATCATGACTGCTTCCATTGTCAACATCACTTACTGTAATTTTAACGGGGCTGGTTTGAGCAATAATAAAATTCACATCATCCATCGTCATTCCGCCGGGTTGTGAATGCTTATAATTTCCTTCTAAAAAAATATCGGGCACCCCGGTTACACCATAATAGTCAACGCGGTCATTGCTTTCAGTTTGGTTGTAGTTATACATTGGATCAACACCGGGCCACGATGTATGGTAAGCAATGTGCCTAACTGTATTAGGATTAGGATCAAGAATGGTTGCCTGAAATCCCGGGTTTTGTGCAGCACACGGACCGCAACTTGCCTGTGTAAAATGTTCGAAGAGCGGATACTTAAAGGCCTGGCCGTTGCTAACAAATGCAATAGATGTGATAATGGAAAATAGAAATGTAAATTTTTTCACGTGAATATGGTTTTGGTTAAGAAAATTAAATTGTAGTAGCAAACGTAATTGAAAATACTTGAATTGCGTAATTGAGAAATTGAGCAACCCGAAACATGAGTCAACTTAAAATGCGACCAGGAATTTTTTAAAAAAAACTTTGCAGATTCTTACTATCATTTCTTCTTCACACAAATGATCCCTGTAATTTTATCGTGCCATGTTTGATGGTAATCTGAAACAAAAAATGCAAGGCAACTTAAAACCGCCGGGCCAATAATCGCTAAAACTTCTAACCCTTTTACAGTCGCAGGAACAAATGACAAAATCACAAACACCAAATAAATCCATGAGCGGGCTGTGCACATTCTAAAGTCGGGGATTTTTCTTGTTTTTAAATCAACCAATTGTATCCGCATCAATCTTTTACCAATGGTGCCGCCATAACCTTCGAGCAATGGAGAATAAATGAGTGCCCATAAAATAAGCGCAAACGCCGGCATTGCCTGTTCAACACTCTTTGTAAGAAAAGCAATGTTGTATGAATTGTCTTTGATTATAAAACTCACAAACAATTGTTGAACACCATAAGAAACTGCAAGTACAATCGCAGTATCAACAAACCTTGCAATGGCTCGTTGTAAAAAAGTTGCGAGCTGCTGCTCCTGAATTTCTGCTTCCAATAAATACTTATTAAGTAATTGATCGATGTGATCGGGTTGTGCAGGTTTTGAGATCATGCTTTATTTTTTTTCTGCAACGCCAAAATTAAATCAATTGAAGAAGAGATAAGATATAAGACGCAACATTTAAGACGAAAGACGCATGACATAAGCCAGCTAAAAAACGAACATAAAATTCACAGCGCTTTACGTATTCTGCATAATCGCATTTTCATTTAGGATTTACTTGGAACAATTTTCCATTTTCAATTGTCAATTTTAAACTTTCAACTTTCAAAACTCCACCACATTCACCGAATAAGCTTTCAGAGAAATTGAAGCAACAGTTTTTGTTTCCAGCTTAACATCAAAACTTCCAAGTGATGGTGCAACAACTTGTGTGATGGTATATTTTTTCCCTGAAGATGAAATGCCGTCAACAGAAACAGCAGGGAAATTTATTTCATTGCCCGATTCATTGATCAACAATAAAGTTGTTTTCCCATTTTCCATACATGCAACACCACTCAAACCTGTAGTTCCATCAATGCCCAGGTCAACCAATTTTTTATTTCCTTTAAACAACATTCCACACGCTTGCAATGCATAGTAATGATTAAGAATACTTCCATCTCCCCTGTTCAAACTTTTGAGTGACATGAAAGAAGCATAGCCGATAAAATTTTCATGCGCCTTGTTGTAATCAATCATGAATTTATAAAACTTGCCTATGTAAATGCAAGCAGCCATGGTGTTGTATAAATCTGTTTTAGGTTTTAATCCCCACTGCCAAACAGAAACATTTTTACCCGGAAATTTTTCCTTAAACGCATCAAACCATCCCGGAAGAATGGTGGTGAACGTTTCATTCATTTTTGTAAGGTTTGCATTTTGATCGGGCAGCCATGCGGTGTAATCTTTATCCCACAAATACAATCGCGCTTCATCGCCGCCAATTCCTTTTAACTGCTCATTCCACTGCAACCCTCGTGTTTTATTTTGATAAACAGGCGAGGCATCAACCACAGTAATCACCTCAGGAAATTTTTGTTTTACAGCTGCAATCCATTTAGTAATTTTTTCTTTGTACACTTTTCCATCTGCAAAATCATAAGCATTGCTGCCGAGGTTTTGTTCCATCCCAAAAATTACAC
>JAJAYG010000141.1 GCA_026786335.1 Chitinophagales bacterium
CTGTAATTTTTCGCGGCGATCGGTTGGAACAATATTATGTTGACCTGCCGGGAAACTGGGAAGGCATTCATTTTCTTCGTGCCAGCCATGATAATGAAATCAATTATGCCATAATCAAAGAAGCAACTGTAGGAATAAGAGTTGATTCATTGAAAGAAACAACAGCACCAAAACTTACACTGCGCAATTCGGTAATTGCGTACGCACTATCTTCGGGTATATTAGGAATCACTGCCGACATCTATGGCGAAAATTCACTCATCTTTAGTTGCGGAGAATGGAATACGCAATTGGAATTTGGCGGCAATTATAATTTCACCAATTGCACGTTTGCAAATTATTCCTCTGTGCTCATCAACCATCAAAGCCCTGTAATTCGCATGAGCAATTACTATTATTACAAAGATGATTTGGGCGATCATTATTTACCGGCCGATCTCAATGCAACATTTTCCAATTGCATTATTCATGGTTCACTTGATAATGAATTGGATCGCGATCCTTTTGCTGCAGCGCAGTTCAATTATTTATTTGATCATTGCCTGATGAAATTAGCCGATACGGTTAATGTAAACACCATTCATTTTTCAAACATCATCAAAAATCAGGACCCAAAATTTGTTGACTATTACGAGAAAGATGATTACCACCTTGCAAGCGGCTCACCATGTATTGATGCAGGCATTGCCAATTCTATTTTTCTTGACCTCGCGGGAAAAACAAGAACAGGGAATTGGGATATTGGCTGTTATGAGTTTGTTCCTTAGTGAATGGTGAAATGGTGAAGCGTGAATCGTGAAAAGTGAAAAGTAAATAGTCAAAATTTATTATAACTTTTTAAAGATTTAGAGTTGAGCAGCATTCAAATCTCACTACACACTACTCATAACTCTTTTTCATACCACATTCACCTCCACCAAAATCTCCACTCCAAATTTTTCCATCACCGATTGCTGAATCTCTTTTGCCAGTGTAATAATTTCTTCTCCGGTGGCGCCGCCATAATTCACCAGCACTAAAGATTGCTTTGCATGTGCTCCCGTATTACCAATGCGCTTGCCCTTCCATCCGCATTGTTCAATGAGCCAACCGGCAGGAATTTTTACCTGATTGTTTTTATCAGCGTAATTAGGCATCAACGGATTTTTTAAAATCAGTTCTTCGAATTTCTTTTTAAGAACCACAGGGTTCTTAAAAAAGCTTCCTGCATTGCCAATCACTTTAGGATCGGGTAATTTTGATGATCGTATTTTTATTACTGCATCACTCACCGTTTTTATGGTGATGTCTTCGGCGCGCATATCTTCCAAAGTTTTTCTGATGTCGCCGTAATTTATTTTTGGTTTGAAAATTTTATTCAACTTAAATGTGACTGAGGAAATGAAGAACTGATTTTTGTATCTATTTTTGAAAACACTTTCGCGGTAGCCAAATTCGCAATCGCTGTTTCGCAATAAAAATTTTTCTCCTGTAATCAAATGATGCGCTTCAACTTCCTCGCCAGTTTCTTTCACTTCTACTCCATAAGCACCAATGTTTTGCATGGGCGCTGCACCTGTTAAGCCCGGGATCAGAGAGAGATTTTCCATTCCTGCCAGATTCCTTTCAACACAAAACAAAACAAATGTATGCCAATCCTCACCTGCTGCAACCTTGATCCATGCATGGTGAGCATCTTCTTTTAAAATTTCGATTCCTTTAAAATTATTTTTAATTACAAGGCCATCAAAATTTTTTGTGAAAAGAATATTGCTGCCGCCACCAAGCACTAATTTTTTTTCTGATTTAAATTTTGAATCACCAATGAGTTCACCCAATTCATCCAATGAATTTATTTCGGCAAAATATTTTGCACTGGCAGCAATGCCGAAGGTGTTGAGTTGTTGCAGCGATTTATCATTTTCAACTAACATAGATGCCGAAGGTAAAACGCGATTTTGCTTAGCGGCTATAATTTTTGCACAGTCATCATCAAGGTTGCGAAACCTGTTTGATCGTAGTACTCCACCTTTAATTGATGTATGCCTTCGAGTGGTAACGTAACCTCATGATGCAGTTCATCATTGAATCTATATTTAGTTGCATCCCATTCATCCATCACCAATTTATCATCAACATAAAAACGAACGCCATCATCAGCAGTAATTCCAAAACTGTAATTTCCTTTAACAAAATTTTGAGTAGCAGTTGCAACCAATGCAAAATGATCATCATTCAATTTTGAATCGGGTGCGCCATTCCAGCTATATTCCAATTTGTTTACGCTCTCTGTTTTCTTCACTCCTAGTTTTATTGCATTCTTAAATACGCCGGGATATTTAGCCGGATTAAAAGTATCCATCTTGTAATAATTTACCTTCCAACCAATTGGCAATTCATATTTTTGATAGGAAAAGAAAACAGAATTTCTTTCGGGTATTTCATTACCAAATTCATCTACTACAGCGGTGCCAACGTATTCAAGTTCCAATAAAATATCAGTTGGTGCATTTTCGGCATGATGAATAATTTTTGCCGAGAAGGTATCATTCCTCAAACCGGTGGTACGGGAAAAATCAGTTACTCCTTTCCATCTTTTCACCCTCCATTTTCCAAGCGGCCCATAGACTTTGAAATAAATTTTTGAAGTATCGGCACTCATCATTTTTAAAAGTGGTCGCTGAAAATCATAAGGCCCCCAATTGGTAACAATCATATTTTCTCTTCCTGCAAAAACATTTACTGCAGGAATTTCAGCAGTAGCATCGGGCTCAAATGCTTTTTTAAATTTCGAAAAATCTTCGGGTTTTAATTTTATTCCATCAGCACCAAAGTTGATCATCCTGCTCTTGAAATCGGGCTTATAAATTTCTACAGCATCAGCAAATTCATTGTTGTTGATCTCAATGCTGTCGCTGTTGGTGATGTCGATCACCATATTATTTCCTTTAAATAAATTATTCTCAATCCAGTAATTGGTGCTGCGTGTATCGCGAAACTTTGGATATTCCCATTGGGCAGATTGATTGGGGTTTGCCCAAATTTTAACACCTAACTGATCACCTGAAAAAGTATTCATCAGCAACTGATTGTGCTGGCCGTGTTCTATTGCTACTGCTGTGTTGTTATCTGCAAATTGATTAAGACCCATCAAAGTATAGTAACTGTAACCACCCCAGATTCCGTAATCGCATCTCTCAATTCTGTTATAAATGATGTTGTTTTTAGAAAAAGTTGATTCCACTCCATTGTTCGATGCATCGCTGAAATCATTTCCGAAAATAAAATTGTTGTTGATTCCAC
>JAJAYG010000142.1 GCA_026786335.1 Chitinophagales bacterium
AAATAATTATTGCCGATGTAAAAGAAGCGCAGAAGAAAAAAATGATGCACTCGCATTTTACTTCTTTGCTGCTCGATGAAATCAAATTGGCGCTTTCAAAAAAAGAGCAAGTGATCTTGTTTCAGAATCGCAGAGGTTACGCACCATATCTCGAATGTGAGATTTGCCATTGGGTGGCCATGTGCCCTAATTGCGATGTGCACCTCACCTATCACAAATTTCAAAATGAATTGCGATGTCATTATTGCAGCCATCGCAAAAATAATTTTTCGCAATGCCCGGCTTGTGGCAGCGGCAAGTTGCGCATTACAGGTTTTGGAACTGAAAAGATTGAAGATGAATTAAAGATTTTTTTTCCCGATGCTGCGATTGCACGATTGGATTACGACACCACAAAAACAAAAGGTGGCTATCAAAAAATTATTCATGACTTTGTAAAAGGAAGATCGCAAATTTTGGTGGGCACGCAGATGGTGACCAAGGGATTGGATTTTGAAAATGTTTCTTTGGTTGGAATTATGAATGCCGATCAGTTGATGGGCCACAATGATTTTAGAACTGCCGAAAGAGGATTTCAACTGATGAGTCAGGTGAGTGGCAGAGCAGGAAGAAAAGTTTCTGCTATCGAAGGTGTGGCGCACAACAGCAAAGTGATTTTGCAAACAACATTTCCGAAAGCACAATTGCTTCAATTTGTTTTGCAGCATGATTACAAAAGTTTTTATGAAGCAGAAATAAATGAACGCCGCAAATTTTTCTACCCACCATTCTCACGAATTATTCAACTCACTTTCAAACACAAAGAATCGAAGAAAGCATGGGAAGCGGCAAAAGTTTTTGCAGCAGCATTTCAAATTGATCTTGGCAAAAATTTATTGGGACCTGCAGAACCATCTGTCGGAAGAGTGAGAAATCAATACCTCGTTCAATTGCTTTTTAAACTCGAGCGATCTTCAAAAAAGATTTTGCAGGTGAAAGAAAAAATTCAAAGCGAGTTGGTGAAGTTGCAGGAATCCGCTTCTCTCAGGAGTGTGACGGTGGTGGTGGATGTTGATCCGCAATAGGAAATAATTTCGGTGTAAATTCGATTCATCAAAAACAATTTATTATTTAAGCAACTCATTTTTTATAACACCGGTAATTGTAAAAACCGCAATTGTCTCCATGTCTTTTACAAAAAATAAAAACCAGTTATCTTTTTTTTCGAATGGAAATGAATCCATTGTCGCAGTAATTGCCAGAGCAGATTCAGTAAAAATTTCATTACCATTTGTTTAATTGCAAAACCATTATCACAGTTAACGCCATCACTCACAAAAAAAACAAATGATGAGATTGCAAGTTTCGATTTAGTATTTATTGCAAAAGGTGCAGATCCGCTACTTCAAAAAATAGCGGAGGAAGTTTCAGTGATGCGATTATGCAAATTTTTCAGCGGTCAAAAGCAGGTGATCAAATTATTTTCAGAAGTATAAAAGTAAAAGGAAGAGGCGGAGCACCGATTAGTTTGAATTCGATTCCATTGTTAGTTCATTAATTCTACATTCAAAGAAAAAAATCATGTCACAATTAGCAAAGCCATTATCTAACACTTAGCTCGAGTTGCTGAAATTATTTTCAAGTGATATATAAGATGCAGATGTTGTAAACATCAGGCGCCTCATTGTAAAATATTTTGCTCAAAAAGCAATTGAAGGTGCTAATAAAGTTTGGGATGAAAAACAATGGACTTATGAAGAAGCTGAGAAAATATTACAAAGTCACTTTCGCACTCCGCACATACATTAAAGCATGAAAGCAGTACTCGATACCAATGTGTAGCTGGTTTCTATTTCAGTTCGTTCTCCCTTTCATCAAATCTTTAAAAATTTTATTGAGGAAAAATATTCTCTTTGTGTTACCACAGATATTCTACTTGAGTATGATGAAATTCTCACCCGCGAATTGGATAATGCAACAAGTGAATCAGTTTAGAAAGTAATTCAGAATGCATTGAATGTTGAGTGGGTCAAAAAATATTTTACGTGGGAATTAATTGAACAGGATGGTGATGACAATAAGTTTGTTGACTGTGCAATTGCTTCTAATGCAATCATACATCGTAACTGACGACCGTCACTTTGCTGTATTGAAAAGAATCACCTTTCCCCATGTGGAAGTAATAAATGCAAAATCTTTTCTAAAACTTCTTGAAAGCATGTTACTCCAGTAAGAAACAAACACCTCATTCAGCTTTTAAAATCCGGGGGTTCTTCAAAAAAAGATTTTTCAGGTGAAAGAAAAAATACAGAGTGAGTTGGTGAAGTTTAATGAATCTGCTTTGCTCAGAAGCGTTGCGGTTATAATTGATAAAGATCCCTACTAATCGATACAAAAATATTCAGCCAAAATTATGATGTAACAAATAATTGAATTGAATTATTAACCAGTGGTTCCGCCTTCGGCGGAACCGCTGGTTTTTTATGCATCACTCTGTGATTAAAACATAAGAAGCTATATCAACAAAATAACTTTTCTCCGAAAGTATAACCCAATAAGTTCCTTCATTCTCTATTGTTAATTCCAATTTATAATGATTGCCGGTGTGCGTGATCACCTGCGAACCTTTTGCTTCTTTCGAATGGTAATAGTCACTCACTCTCGCTTTTACATCCAGATTTTTTTTGCAATCAAATTCAAACACAAATTTTTTTGCTTGCCTCCCTGCAATATTTCCTTTAATGCTGCTTGCCATGGGAGTAAGATGTGTGATCCCCAAAGATTTATAACCATCATCCAAGATTGGTTGATGCTCAAATTGCTTTAATGAAATGGTATCGCGCATCATCTGCCATTTTGTTTCGGCAGGTAAATGATCTTCTCTGAAAATTTTGGGATCGGCCATAAAATAAATGGTGCTGCCGATATTTTGTGCCCATGTAACAACCATCAACTCCCAATGATTATTCACCTTCACCACATTCCATGCATGATTGATTGACGTAAACCCATACAACATCCAGCTATTGTCAACATTACTTTTTGCATAGCCCGAAATTGTATGCGCCTCTAATCCCGCCGCATTGCATAGATCGGTAAACAAGTCGCTGAAATTCTGACAAACACCTTTGCGGCGTTTTAAAGTGGTAGCAGATTGCTGCGATGAATAAGTTCCATTTTGATAGGCAGCCCAATCATAAGTGATGTGCGAAGTTTCCCATGTAAAAATGCTGCGCACTTTTTCCGAATCTTCGCGTGCAGGAATCATCAGGTACTTAACAAGCGTTTCAATATCTTTTGTTTTTGATTCGGGAGTTGCTTTGGCATAAGCATCAAT
>JAJAYG010000143.1 GCA_026786335.1 Chitinophagales bacterium
AAGTGGTACCGCATAAAGTTTGCACCACAATGGGGTTGCCGCAGGGAAGAGTTATGGAAACGTGTTGATGGAATTTCAAGCTACGAGCTATTGCTTTCATCTATGGTTGGTCAAATGGATAAGAACCTTAAGTTTGATTGCTTTAAAGGACATAAAGGAACGATAATGACACACTGATCTCTAATCTACCACTCAATAAAAAACCCTTCTGAAAAAAAATCAGAAGGGTTTTTTATTGGTAACTCCACCAGAGTTTGTTTGAACCGAATACTTAAAGAGAAAAAATTCGGTTGAAAAGAAAATTCATTATTGAATCAAGATACGGTCGGTCATCTTCTTCTCACCGGCAGTAATTGAGAGCAAATAAAATCCTTTCTCCAGCTTACTCAAATCAAGTTCATGTTTGTGAATTCCTGATCCGTAGTTTTCTGTTTGAGTAAAAACTTGCTGACCTAAAATATTTGAAACCGCAACATTCACTTTTCCTGCTGCGGCAATTTCAATATCAAAAGATACAATCCCTGTACTTGGATTAGGAAAAACATTGATGTGTTCAACCTTATTTATAGCAGCAATGCCGGTGTGGTAAAATTCATACTTGTTCACGCGGTAACTATACTCAGTTGAATCTTTAAACCTGAATTCCCAAACAATATTATTATTCAAGTCTATTTCGGTTCCATTATACAAACCCAATACACTGGGTAATCCATAGCCAATCAACGTATTGCCATTCAACATGCGGGTCGCATTGCCCTGCTGCTTGGTGTACATATTAAAACCATTCACCTGCGGGTGACTATACCACCAGATGCAACTTGCGACCAAAGTGGTTTCATTCAATGTATATTCTTTGGGTTGTGTTACAGGTGGTGTATGCAGGTTTCCATTGTCAAGGATAAAAATGTTTCCGTTTGCAATACGATGAGTATTGTGTGGATGGCTGAACAAACCATCGGGATCATTGAGAGTGGTAACGTTAGGAAAATAATTTGTGCTTGCTCCCCAATACCAAACGATGCTGTTGTTTGATGGTTTTAATTTAAAAATCATGTCCATGTTTCTTAATGAAACAATCATGGTTCCATCAGTTTCTAAAAACATGGAGTTGATGTGCCATGGGTCAACATAGTTTGTGGTAAGCAAAATATCAGCAGCTGCGTCAGTTACTGCAAAATCGAGGTCACTTCTCCATTGATAGATCACATTATTGGCAGCGTCCAGTTGCTGAATCCATGAAACATTTACTGTAGCTGATGTGCTTCCTCCATAAGCACTTAAATCCCATCCCGGTTGCCAGTCGTAAATCGAAAACCATTTGGTTCCGTCGGGCAAAAAGAGATGTTCATGCTGGCTTGCACGTAATCCGTTTTTGCAATGCACCGCACCAATTTGATTGTAACTTGAATCAAGTATAACAACCGTAGTATCTACATTAATATCTAATTTGTAAGCAGTTAAATATCCATTATCGGCGATCTGAAAATTTGAACCTTCAGTGCTTGATGTTCTATAAAAAACGGAGTCGCCATTTGATTCCATAATGCCATACCCTTCAGGCTCTGTTGCAGTATTTGTATGAAAAAAGATTGGGCCGGGTGCAGGATTATTGTTTGTATAAATATTTACGAAGTCGAAATTGGTAGTGCGTAAATCAGCGGCGGGTGCAGGAATGTATGTTGATTGCTGATTGGGATCGTTAATCAGATTTCCTACTTCATCATGTGTTGATTGATATTCCTGAAGTGATTTTTTCTCTTCAGCATTCATTTCACGGCGTATTGAAAAACTGTAAGAAGTTCCTGAAAGTGTGCTGCCGTCAATAGTTTTAAAACCATCTTTAACCTCAACAGTTACAACTTCACTGTATTTGAAAGGAACAATGGGTCTTGCGCAAATTGTTTTTCCATCGGTAGAAAGAACAACATCGGCAAGAATAATTCCACTAACAGATCCTGCGAGAATAATCTTATCAGGCGATACAGATTGCGGATCAATCAATTCTCCATTGCGAATAATAATATTAGGATCGGTAAATTCATTTTTGCTGCCATTCACCGGCCAGGTGTAACTGTACTGTGCATTTGAATTAAATGCTGTGATTAGCAACACAAATAATGCTGCTGCAATTGATAAATTTGTTTTCATGGTCATCATGTTTTGTTTGATAAATTTTATGGTGCGCAAATTAGAATATTTAGGGGGAATGAAAAAAAAGTGACATTGAATGATAATAGTTGCTACAATAATAAAACTTACTTTGTCAATTCCCTGTCTGCAGGCAGGAAGCTTGTCAAGATGCAGCGCAAAAACAATTTTTATTTGTTCTCGACAAGATGCCAATGAAATACTTTCAATTTATCCCTAACCCCTTCCCGAAGGGATCCCTATGGGAAAAAGGGAAACGTGCGTTACTCAAAATGTGCAAACCAATTTGCCGCAGGTAAATGCATTGCTTGCTCTCATGCTGTTTCATGCAGCAAGATTGGAATCGCGGCTTGATGATGATG
>JAJAYG010000144.1 GCA_026786335.1 Chitinophagales bacterium
GACATACCCCGGGCATTGAATCCCGACATTCTAAAAGTGCAGGCCACTCAATTTGGTTTAAAAGGAAACGCTTATGATTCTGTTCAGGAAGCTTATGAAGCCGCATTTCAAGCCGCCAATGTTGATGATGTTATTTATATTGGAGGAAGTACGTTTGTAGTAGCAGAAATGATTTAAAGTGTTAAAAATTTTATGGCTTCAAATAAAAAATGCCGGCACTTAGCCAGCATTTTCGTTGGGTGGATGATGGGAATTGAACCCACGGCCCTCAGATCCACAAACTGATGCTCTAACCAACTGAGCTACAACCACCGTATTCGCAATTCTGAAAAAAATAATTTCGTATTGCGTTGCAAAAGTAATTATCTCTCTTCCTTTTTCGCAATAAAAATTTTTCTACCCGTAAATTTCCATTGCTTTCTTCCAGTTAATCACACTCCAGATGTCATCTAAATATTCGGCGCGCTTATTTTGATGCTTTAAATAATAAGCATGTTCCCACACATCAATTCCAACAATCGGTTTTCCTTTAGCAGTTGAAATATCCATTAAAGTATTATCCTGATTTGGAGTTGTTACTATAGAAAGTTTACCATCTTTATCAGCAACCATCCAAACCCAGCCCGATCCAAATACACCGGTGCCAGCCTGTTTCATTTGATCTTTGAAATTATCAAAAGTTTGCCATTGACTAATCATTGCCTCTTTCAGCTTTCCGGTTGGTTGATCCATACTATTCTTTGGCGCAAGAATTTGCCAAAAGAAAGAATGATTCCAATGTCCACCGCCATGATTGCGAATGGGAGTTCTTACACCATCAGGCAAACCCTGAATATTTGTAAGCAGCTCTTCAATTGATTTCCCTTTTAACTCAGGTGCTTTTGCAATAGCAGCATTTAATTTGTCAACATAAGCCTGATGATGTTTGGTGTAATGGATCTCCATTGTTTGTGCATCTATGGCTGGCTCAAGTGCATTGTATGAATAAGGTAAAGGAGGTAGCGTAAAAGTGCCATCACCCGAAGGCATTATTAATTCTTCACTCATAATTTGCTTTGAAAAATCTTTTTGCCAATCAAATGAAAGAAAACCAATCGTGCCGGCAGCAGCAAGTGTGGTCTTGGCAATAAATTCTCTTCTTGAATTCTTTTTCATGTTTTTGATTTTTTATTTGGTGAACAAAATTTTAAAAATCGAAGTTAGGTAACTTTGCAACACAAAGGTTTTGCTAAATGCAGATTAACATGGAAGTAACAAATGAGGTGGAGTTGAATGTTGAAGGAATGACTTGCAACAGTTGTGCAAATACCGTAACAAAATTTTTAGAGAAGCGCGGAATGAAAAATGTGTTTGTCGACTATTCATCGGGCGATGTTAAGTTTGAAAACAATATTCAATTTGATATTTCAGAAATCTCAAGAGGAATAAATGCACTTGGATATCATGTAGTAAAAAATGAGCAGAAAGAAACCAACAGCGTTTTTAATTTTCTTAAATCTATAGAGGGGAAATTTTATTTCTGTTTAGTATTTACAGTTCCGCTGTTATTACACATGGTGCTTCCTTTCTCCATACTTCACAACGGTTATTTTCAACTCATACTCTGCACTCCTGTATTTATTGTAGGTATTATTCAATTTGGAAAGAGTGCTTATGGTTCTGTTAAAGAAGGCGTGCCTAACATGGATGTATTAATTTTTATTGGAAGCACGGCGGCATTTATTTACAGTTTACTGGGTGGAATTATTATTGGAAATCCCGACTATCTTTTTTTTGAAACCTCAGCTTCAATCATCACACTGGTATTATTAGGTAACGTGATCGAAAAAAAAGCGGTTAAGCGTACACGCTCATCGGTTGAAGCGCTTACTAAACTTCAACCGCAACATGCAAAGCGAATAGATTTTTATGGCGATGAAAAATTTGAAGTGATTACCGAAGTGCATCAAAATGAAATTGAGGCAGGGCAATATTTTTTAGTGAACAACGGAGATAGAATTCCTGCCGACGGAAAAGTTGTTTGGGGAACAGCAAGTATTGATGAGGCAATGATAACGGGCGAAAGTTTGCCTGTTGAAAAGCAAATTAGTTCCAATGTAATCACCGGTACCATTGTAAAAGACGGAGCAATAAAAATTCTCTCAACTGCCATTGGTAAAGAAACGGTGCTCTCAAAAATTATTGAACTGGTAAGCACAGCGCAACGCAACAAACCTAACATTCAAAAATTGGCTGATAAAATAACGGCTGTATTTGTTCCAATCGTTTTATCAATTGCGGCAATCACTTTTTTAATTGCGCTGTTTGGTTTTCATCTTTCATTTCAGCAAGCATTAATGAACTGTATTGGCGTGCTTGTGATTTCATGCCCTTGTGCAATGGGGCTTGCCACTCCTACTGCAGTTATGGTTGGCATTGGAAGAGCAGCGAATAAAGGCATATTGATTAAAGGAGCGCAAACACTGGAAATTTTTGCTTCGGTAAAAACAATTGTATTTGATAAAACAGGGACACTTACAACGGGCAACTTTAAAATTCAAAACTTAAAATCAATTGGCGTTACTGATGATGAATTGAAATCAATTCTTGCCGGGCTTGAAAAATTTTCAAGTCACCCTATAGCAAAATCCATTTGCGCTGAATTAACAAATGAAAAGATTTTTCCTTTCATAAATATTTATGAAGAAAAAGGAAAGTCAATTCGAGGTGAAGATGCAGCAGGTAATATTTACGAAATTGGAGCTTCTAAAATTATTTCTGCAGAGCAAGAGCGTGAGTATTCGCAGTTCAGCGTTTTTATAAAAAAGAATGCTGTGGTTATTGGAATGGTTGAATTAAAGGATGAAATCAGAATGGAAGCCAAAACAATGATAGACTCATTGCACTCACAAGGCATTAAAACAATTATGCTAAGTGGTGATAAAAAGGAATCCTGTGAATCGGTTGCAAATCAACTTGGTGTTGATCAGTTTTATGCTGAACAATTGCCTGAGGGGAAATTAGAAATTATTGAAAAGCTTAGGAAAGAAGGCACTGTTGTAATGGTTGGAGATGGAATCAATGATGCACCTGCATTGGCAGCTGCAACAATAGGAGTTTCGATGAGCGGCGCAACACAAGCTGCAATTGATTCGGCACAAATTATTTTGTTGCACAATGATTTGAGTTTGCTTCCTGAAGCAATTAAAATAAGCAAGCACACATTGCTCACCATCAAACAAAATTTGTTTTGGGCTTTCTTTTATAACTCACTCGCCATACCGGTTGCTGCTTTTGGATTCTTAAAGCCAATTATTGCAGCCCTATCAATGGCTTTTAGTGATGTGGTTGTAATTGGTAACTCATTGCGGTTACGAATTAAGAACCTGAAATAGTTAGCGAAAATATTTAGCGTACCAGTGTAACGTTTCCTTTCAAAAATTCATCGCAGTTATCGCAACTGTATTGCAGAAAGTAAACATAAACGCCGAGTGGTGCCGGTTCGCCTTTATATTTTCCGTGCCAAGATTCAGAAGGTGAATTGCTTTCAAAAACAATTTCTCCCCATCGGCTAAAAACTTTAAAAACATAAGACAGATTTCCTGTGCATTTCATGAGTGGCTTAAATGAATCATTCTTTCCATCATCATTGGGTGAAAATGCATTCGGCATTTTTGCATCAATATACACATCGGGAACATTTACAGAAGTAGTTACGGTATCAACACATCCATCTGCATTTGTAATCACAAGAGTTACGATATAGTAACCTTTATCATTGTAACTGTATAGCGGATTTACTTCACTGCTTGTAACGGTATCGCCAAAATTCCAATGAGAAGAAACAGCATCGGTAGTTGTATTTGTAAACTGAACTAATTGCGGATAACACTGATCGGGAAAATTAAAACTGAAAGAGCCAACC
>JAJAYG010000145.1 GCA_026786335.1 Chitinophagales bacterium
CTTTATGGTTCAAGTTCTAACAATCGTTTTGCTGCATTTCTGAGGCATAAAAATTTTTCATCTGCTATCGAAAATCTTTATTTCTGTGGTGGAAGTGTTCACCCGGGCGGAGGAATTCCATTATGTTTAATGTCGGCGAAAATAGTAGCTGAAATGATTTCTAAAAAGAAGAATTAAAAATTTGCAATTAATTATTTACTACAGCAAATTGCAATACACGTGTTGAAGTGTTTGTTATTACAATAACAGAATACATTCCTGCAAAAAGTTTTGACGTGTTGATTCTTATTAAACCGGAACTGTTAGCGGAGTATTTGAAATTGTGAACTTCTTTACCCAGCAGATCAAAAATAATAATTGATTCAATTTTATTTCCCGTATCAAATTGTATGATGTTTGTAAAGGCATGAGCGGGATTGGGAAATATTTGAAATTCAGTTTTCCCTTCAATGTCTGGTGCCGTGGAGGCAATAGAAGGATCGAGAAATACTTTATAGACTTTATTGCTCCCTTTAGTTATGCCTTCATTCCCTGAAGAACTTACCAAACCGCCATAGATGTAACCAAGCAAAGTGGACTTGTTTAAACTTGAAAGTTTAATTACGCCATTTGAATAATGAGGAACAGATTGATTTAAAAAGAACTCAGCATTGGCCCCGCCCAATTCAGGAAATTTTATTGGAAGAATTATTTCTTCACTCGTTCCATCTGAATGGTGAATTAAAGTTGTGATATCATTTATGTATGGAACCAATGTATCGAGTTTCAATATTTGTGATGAATCAACCAGATCATACAGACTAATACCACCAATAAAAATTGAATGCATATCATTATTGACCGAATCAAATACTGTTATGATCGGGCAAGTGTATTGACTCATTTTTTGTTCGAAAGAAAAATCATTAACAATTGCTGTTGGTGAAATGTAGATGGGGTTTTGGAAAGGAAGATTATGATCATATTTGAACACGCCACCATAAACTCCAATTCCTTCTTCCGAATTTGAATTAATGGTTGGTGCCGAATTCAAATCGCGCCTATGAAAATTTACAGTATCAATATTAAATTGAAAATCACTGATTGAAATATTTGAACCATCATCATTCAAAATAAAACTGCTCATGCTGTTTGAATATTTCTGTTCAAAAAAATCAGAATTGAGTTTGGTGTAAAATCCATTAAATTTTTGCCCGCCAATTAAATAAAAGCGGCCATTCAGCCATTCGAGTTTTCCCCCGGCCAACGCAAAGTTTGAATCAACAATCTGCCTTACAAACTGATTGAGGTTTGAACCACCGGTTACAATTTCAGTTATTATTCCATCTGCATCTAATGCGGTTAGCGTAGGGAAGGTTAGTTTTTCAAAACTCAATGAATCATAGCCATAACCACCGGCAACGTATAAATAATTTCCCCGCTGAATAAATTCAGTATTTACTGAAGACAAAGAAGTGCGGGAACTATAAGCAACGTTGAATAGTGATGAACTCCAGACTTGCCATGTATTTGTATCGATCACAAATACATTATTATTCTGCTCATAAACAGGGAAGGCAGAATTAGGGAAAAATGAATGCATGCCATCAGTTCTTCCGCCAACTACCAACCAATAAGAACCCGATTGCGCTCTAGCATAAGAATGAATCGAAGGCAAATCATATGCATCAACTTCTTCAAGTGAAAGAAAGTAGGGAACTGTTTGTGAATGAACATCACAAAAGAAAAAAGCGAAAGCGATGAGAACAAAAAATAATTTCATGCTGAGAAATAAGGTTGCCAATGCTGTAATTCATTTCGAAAATAATCCATTATGCTTAGTTGCAATTCACTATATAGATGTGTTAAAGTCAAAGTTGAATTTAAGCCCTTTTAAACTTAAGTTGCTTAAATTTGCACCATAACTTAAATAGCATGACAGAGCAAATTGCAAGCCCGCAAGTTAAAACAGATTTCTATAGTCACCTTAAACGTGAAGTTGCATCCTATTTCAAGCAAGAGGGAATTTCAACTCATGCAAATGCTGCAATGATTATTAAAACAATTGCAATTTTAACTATTGCTTTTGGATCATATGCTCTTATTATTTCCAACACGTTGCCTTTATGGTTAGCATGGTTGTGTTGCATTACAATGGGAATTGGTTTTGCCGGCATTGGGTTTTCTGTTGCTCATGATGGCATTCATGGTGCATACTCTTCAAATAAAACTGTAAACTATATTTTAGGATTAAGTATGAATTTAATTGGTGGAAGCCGTTATGTTTGGAGTATCACTCACAACATTGTTCATCACTCTTATACAAATATTCATGGAGTAGATGAAGATTTGGAGATAGCGCCATTCATTAGATTGTCGCCTCACATGGAACGCAAACCCATTCACCGGTTCCAACATTATTTTGCTTTTATCGCTTATGGATTTGCAACCATCTTCTGGGTTTTCTTAAAAGATTACAAGAAGATGTTTCAAAAAGATATTGGACCTTATAAGAATAAAAAGCATCCGCGTTCTGAGTTTGTAATTGTGCTAATCACAAAAATTATTTACTACGCATACACGATATTAATTCCTCTTTTAATTTTCACATGGTGGCAGTGGCTCATTGGATTTTTTACTTTCCATTTTGTTGCAGGAATTATTTTAGGAATTACGTTTCAAATGGCACATACCGTTGAAGGAACTGATCATATTGAAGAGCGCCAGCCATTAACACCTGAAACATGGGCAATACATCAGATGAGAACTACCAGCAACTTTGCTATGCGCAGCCCGGTTTGGACGTGGTACATGGGCGGATTAAATTTTCAGGTAGAGCATCATTTGTTTCCAAAAATTTGCAGCATTCATTATCCTGCCATCAGCAAAATTGTTTCAAAGGTTGCAGCCGAGCATAAAGTTCCTTATCATTATTATTCAACTTTCCCTCAGGCAATTGGGTCGCATTATAAGTTTTTAAGAGAGATGGGAAGCGCATAAATTATTTCAGACAAAAGATTCTATTTCAAAAACCACATTAGAATTGATGTGGTTTTTTTATGGAATAAAAATTATGAACTAAAAATTAATTATAGTATGAGCTAAGAAACTTCTTAGCTTTGATTCACAAAACCTTAAACTCATGAAATTATTTTTTACAACGTGTTTAATGCTCATTGCGCAATTTTGTTCATCGCAAGTTTGGTCATTGCTGCCCAATGCCCCCGAAGCAGAGTACATC
>JAJAYG010000146.1 GCA_026786335.1 Chitinophagales bacterium
GAATATTGGGTTCGTGGTACGGAAGTAAAAAATTACAGCATGACACTTTGAAAAAGTTTTTGGCAGTAGTGATGCTGATTGCAGTGATAAAATTATTTACTTCATAAAAAGAGTTCCCGCAGATTACCCAGATTTACACGGAGAAAACAAATCTGCGATCATCTGCGAAATCTGCGCGGAACAATTTTTTAAGTACTATTACTTAGCATGAAAAAATATGAAAACATTTCAGCCATCATACTCGCCGGCGGCAAAAGTTCGCGCATGGGAAGTGATAAAGGATTAATTGAATTTCATGGCAAAAAAATGATTGAACATTTACTTGACCTGTTGCAACCGCTTTTCGAAAATGTTTTCATCATCAGCAACAATGAAGCATACAAAAACTTTCATGTTCCTGTTTTCGAAGACGTTCATAAAAATTTCGGACCCATTGGTGGTTTGCACTCAGGACTTACCCATTCTTCAACCCATCAAAATCTTTTTGTTGCATGCGATCTTCCTTTCATTAATCAAGAACTCATTGAATTTATTCTGGAAAAGCAAAATGAATTTGATGCTGTAATTCCTTACCACCAAAACCTTCCCGAGCCATTGTGTGCGCTGTACAGTAAAGATTGCCTGCTAGTTTTTGAAGAAATGATTGAAGCACAACAATTCAAAATTCAGGATTCATTTGATCGGTTAAAAATTTGCAAACTGGACGTGTCTGAAAAGTTTTTTGAAAGCAAAAACCCGTTTGCAAATATGAATACGACAGAAGATTTAATGAATTCATAAAACACGCTAAGAATCTCCTTAAATTTGCAATAGAAACTTTTAAAATCAAATGAAAACAATTATTGTAAACGTGCCTGATAAAGACGAAACCTTATTCAGTTCATTGGTTAAGAAATTAGGGTTTAAATCCCGCACTGTGAAAGAAAAAGAGCAGGAAGAAATTGCTTTGGCTAAATGGATTACTGATGGAATGAAGAGTGAAGATGTTTCAGAGGCAACTGTATTTTCTACAATGAGAAAACATGGAGTTAAGATTTAAAGGGGCATTCAATCATGACATTGATATCTCAAATCGAAAGCTCCTTGATGAAATAAAGAATTCTATTATCAATGTAAAAAGTGCAACTTCAATTTCCAAAATTCGAAATCTTAAAAAAGTTAAGGAAATACGAAACCCTGTACCGAATAAGTGTTGCAAAAGAATAAAGAATATAGAATCGGAGTGGTTATGCGCAGAGAAATTGTTTGGTTTGTTTGCTTTGGCCATAGAAGTTCTTTCTACAAAACTTTTCCATAAGCACTTATCTATGTTCTTCGAAAAACGTTTTCAGAAAATAATTTCCTCATTCTCAACTCTATTCCAAAAATAATTCAACAACCTCTCTAAATGCCATCCAACAAAAAACAAGTTTTCTTCACAGGAGAAATCCTCCCCGAAAAAATTGCAGTTAGCATTGCCAAACACAGCAGCAAAAAAGATATTGGCGCCCACAGTATTTTTCTTGGTCAGGTGCGTGATGATTTAATTGATGGTAAAAAAGTAGTTGCGATTGAATATTCCTGCTATGAAGAAATGGCAAATGAAATTCTGTATCAGATTCGTGAAGCAACATTTTCTAAATTCGAATTGAGTTGCATGCACATCTACCACAGTTTGGGCAGAGTTGATTCAGGAAAAATTTCACTCTTTGTTTTCACTTCTTCAAAACACAGAAAGATGGCGATTGATGCGTGTACATTTGTGGTGGAAGAAATAAAATCTAAAGCACCGATCTGGGGCAAAGAAATTTTTGAAGATGAAACTTATGTTTGGAAGCAAAATCAAAATGCATGATTGATATTACCAACAAAATAAAAACACACCGCATGGCAATTGCGCAAGCGATTGTGAAAGTGAGTTTGCAGGCAACCATTGATGCAGTGCGCAATAAAACTGTTCCAAAAGGTGATGTGCTTGAAGCGAGCCGCGTTGCAGGTTTATTCGGCATCAAGCGCACAAGTGATTTAATTCCCGACTGCCTTCCGCTGCCGATTGAGTTTGCTGCAGTGCGCCACAACATTGAAGGATTAGAGATAAAAATTGAAGTGGAGGTAGCAACCATTTACAAAACCGGTGTTGAAGTAGAAGCCATGCATGGTGCATCAATTGTTGCACTTACCATTTATGATATGCTCAAGCCAATTGATAAAGGCATTGAAATCTCTTCCATCAAACTACTAAAAAAGAAAGGCGGTAAATCACAGTTCGCCAATAAACTCACAGAACAAATTACTGCAGCAGTGATCGTTTGCTCTGATAGCATTTCAGCAGGGAAAAAACAGGATTTCGCTGGCAAAGCCATCATCAGCAAATTAGAAAAATATCCAATCAACATTTCCGATTATTCCGTCATTCCTGACGAAATAAAAATCATTCAGCAAAAAGTGCAAACACTTTTTGAAAATAAAATTGATCTCATTATTCTCACGGGTGGCACAGGTTTATCGCCGCGAGATGTAACACCCGAAGCCATTCGCCCTATGCTTGATCGTGAGATTCCCGGCATTGCAGAGGCAGCGAGAAATTACGGACAGGAACACATGCCATACTCTATGCTTTCAAGAAGCATTGCAGGATTAAAAGGCAACACACTCATTGTTGCTTTGCCCGGTTCTACCCGCGGCGCGCAAGAAAGCATGGATGCATTATTTCCCTACCTCCTTCACGTATTTCATGTTGCCCGCGGCATGCAACATGAAGATTAGGGAGTGTGCAATAATTTTAAAAATTTTTATCACTCCCGAAAAATAAAACTGTCTTACGTAATCATGCGACAGCCATCCCTCTCCTTCGGAAAGGGACCGACGGTGAGGCCTCAAAAAAGATTTTCGGCAGATATTTGTAACTTGCAATGCTTACAATTACAACCTGATCAAGTAATCAACTTCAATGGCAATTCTAACCTACATAGGAATCAAGTACGCTGCCGGTAATTTCACCGGTGTTGATGATGTGCTTACTGTGGAAGAATTACTCAGTATTGCCATCAATGGAAAACCTTACACCATCACCATGCGTACACCCGGAAGTGATGATGAACTTGTGAGAGGTTTGCTTTTTACAGAGGGCGTTTACACCGACAGAAATGAAAATCCGCTGATACAGATTATTGCAAAAGATATTCTTGGCTACACCACTGCAGTAAATGTTTTGGTTGATGAAAATAAAATTATGAAAGATTTTGCAGGGAAAAGAAATGTGATCTCAGTTTCCTCTTGTGGCATCTGCGGCAAAACTGAACTCGATGATTTATCAGCAGCTAAATCTTTGGATAAAGAAAAAAAACTAAGCCCTGAAAAAGTTGAAGGAATGTTTAATCAAATGAGTGAACGCCAAAAAACTTTTCAGCAATCTGGTGGATCACATGCATCTGCCGCATTTACAACAGAAGGAGAAATGCTGGCAATGGAAGAAGATATTGGAAGGCACAACGCCGTTGATAAAGTGATTGGTAGTTTGCTTATGCAATCAACACTAAGCAAAGCAAGTTGCATTCTTGTAAGCGGCAGAGTGAGTTATGAAATCGTAAGCAAAGCATATTGCGCAGGTATTCCTTTTCTTGCAGCAGTTTCGGCGCCTTCATCATTGGCCGTTGACTACTCAAAGGAATTAGGAATTACGTTGATGGCATTTTGCAGAAACGGAAAACTTACTGTGTACTCGAATAATTCGCAGGTGATTTTAAATTGAAATGAAATGAAAATTTTAATTCTTTACGATGATAGTTTTTAAATACTCAACTTCCTTGTCACACTGAGTTTATCGAAGTGTTAAAAAATGCTTCGATAAATTCAGCATGATAAAATAGAAAGTGATATTTAGTATGAGGAATAAAGATGATTTTAAATTGGAAGGAAATGAAAATTTTAGAATTGAACGTTCAATTTTTTTTATATCAACTTCGTTGTCACACTGAGTTTATCGAAGTGTTTATTAGTGCTTCGATAAACTCAGCATGCAAAAGCAAGAGTAAATTATAATACAAATTGAATTCAAAATTGAGATCGAAAAAAAATATTGCATGTCAAAAAATTTAAGTGAACTCAGTGGAAGAAAAGGACTTGGCAATAACCTGTTTGAAAAATTAGGTGATGCCGCGTTGCTTGATGGAACTCCCGCTATTGACAAGCTAGAAAAACTGAAAGAAGAATTTCTTTTCGGCAACGCCAATCTCTACGGCTCTGTTTCATTTTACGATTTTTTGAAACCCGAAAACAAAGGCAAGAAAGTTTATGTATGCAACGGAAGTGCCTGCCTTACTGCAGGAACCCAACCGTCACTGACACAAAAGTTAAGTGAAGTTTTTAATGAAAATGAAATCGGTGAAATGTGTTGCCTTGGAAGATGCCACGAGAACAGCGCATTTAATTATGGCGGAAAGAATTATTCGGGCAATGCAATTGACCAGCTTGATGCAATAAAAAAAGCAGAACAAAAACCGGTTGATGAATATTATGTTGGAAGCAGCGGAACACCGATTCTCACTGCTAAATTTCCGGGAATAGAAAAATATTATTCCCTTCTTGAAAAAACTTTAAGCACACCGGTAGCAGAGCTTCTTGCCGAAATAAAACTTTCGGGATTAAGAGGAAGAGGCGGCGCAGGATTTCCGATTGCATTCAAATTAGAATCTTGCATGAACACCGCAGGTGATCAAAAATTTATTGTTTGCAATGCTGATGAAGGCGACCCGGGAGCTTACAGCGATCGCTACATTATGGAGCAGCGGCCACATTCACTTTTACTCGGGATGATCATTGCCGGATATATCGCAGGCGCCGATACAGGAGTTGTTTACATCAGAGGAGAATATCCTGAGTCGGTGGATATTATTTCGAATGAAGTGGAAGTGTTACGTGCAAATAAATTTATCGGAGAAAATATTTTCAACTCGGGTTTTTCATTCCATTTTAAAATTATAAAAGCACAAGGTGCCTACATCTGCGGTGAAGAAACGGCCTTGCTTTCTTCCCTCGAAGGGCAGCGACCTGAAGTGAGAATTCGCCCGCCGTTTCCTACACAAGAAGGATTGTTCAACAAACCAACTGTAGTGAAC
>JAJAYG010000147.1 GCA_026786335.1 Chitinophagales bacterium
GAGGGGATGACTTCGAAAGAAGTGAGAAGTAAGAAGGGAGTTAAATTTTATTGTTGTCTGAATCAGGATTTTCAGAATTATAGAATAAGGAGAATGAAAAAAAAATAATTTAGAGAATTCTTTTATTCTGTGAATGTAGCATTCTAACTCTCCCCTGATTATTCGCCTCGCGAACAATCGTCCCCTCCCTTTTTCAAAGGGAGGGGATGACTTCGAAAGAAGTGAGAAGTAAGAAGGGAGTTAAATTTTATTGTTGTCTGAATCAGGATTTTCAGAATTATAGAATAAGGAGAATGAAAAAAAATAATTTAGAGAATTCTTTTATTCTGTGAACCTGCCTGCCTGCAGGCAGGTTCTGATTCAGATATTTTTCATTCCTCAATTTTAACAATCGAAACAATTAGCTTAAACAATTTATTAGTATTAATAAAATAATCGACAATAATCTCCACCCGCTTTTTTATTTGCCCCGGAGACTCGCTGCTTTTTATTGCCAATTGCTTTGTGATTTTTTTAACTTCAGATTCAGGACCATACTTGGTTTCTCGAATTGCATTTTCAATACAAATAATTCGCAGGCCATCATCTTTCAAATTTCCTATTTCATTAATGATCCAGCTAAGTGCATAGAAATTTGGTGCTTCAATAATTATTTGTACCATACCTTCTTTCAACTCAGGCATTACATTGAATTTACTTTCCAGAACTTCTTTTGTGAGATAGGGTTTTAATTCAGCAGCAGGTTCATCAATTTTTTTTAGCTGAACCAAACCATCCACTGCCTGCGCATAGATGCTGATCCAACGCAATTGCCTGCGAAATTCATGTACGCCATTTTCAAGATCCTTAAAATTCAATTTCCCGCTTTCATAATCACTTGCTGTTTTTTCAATTTGCAAAATGATTGCATCTGCAACACCGCGCCTGTCATTTGCTGCATCTTTCCAATCGGCGCTCTCCAATTTTTCAGAAATATATTTTAATGCAGAAAAATCAGCATCAATCCATTGTTGATCATCCAGTATTTTTTTTAGTGCAATCAATTCATTTGAAAAATGCTGCTTCAGGTTTTCAAGAAGCACAGGCGGAAAATTTTTCTGCGCAGAAAATTCTTTTATGAAAGCATCATAATAATCAACCTTTCCCAACTGATCTTCGAGTGCTTTGAAAGCAATGCGCATGCGCTCAAATCTTTTTTTGTTATGAATTTTTTTATAAATGCGCGCTAAAGCCTGGAGGTAAAAAAGAACTTGCCTCGCTGAAGATTCATATAGTGTTTTTGCAGGATCTTCTGATTGCGCTGCGCTCTTTAACAAGGGTTCAAACTTATTAAGATGCAATACAAATCTATTGTATCCGGGTATTAATTGTTCGGGGTTTTCCATTTTAGTTTTCATTTTCTGTTAATGCCGGAATTAATTCAGGCGAATAATTATCGCTTACAAATTTGCACCAGCTGCAATTTTCCTTTCCGCAGCCATTATAAAATTCATGATTCATGATTCCTGTGTACGCTGTTTTTATTTGATCTTTTACAATTGCAATAGCATCGGGAGTAACAGCAAGGGGAAATTGATGAAAGGATTTTGTTTTAGCATCTTCCTCTATAAAATCAATAATGCCGGCCTGCATTTTCCAGTTCTTGGTTTTCAAATTATCAAGCAAGATTCTATAAAAAACCAATTGCCTCCAATAATCACCACCCAATGGGTTCTCCTCATCGGGCGCATTCAATTTTCCCTTCTGTCTTGCGCTAATCAGGTTGCCAGTTTTATAATCCACCACATTCACCATGCTGCCATCAAATTCTATTTTATCCAATTTCCCTTTCAATGGAATTCCATTCACTTCAACATCTTTAATAAAATATTCAAGCACCACTACTTTATTCCATTTGTTCACATAATAATTATAGTAAGCAGGAAGCAACTGTTTACCCAAATTCATTCTGTTCTCAAATTGTTTTTCGGTGAATGATAATTTATTGCGAAGCAAGTATGCAACAAAATCACCAACGAGAATTTCCTGTTCAGGAAATCTTTCTCCTCCTGCTTTCATCTTTTTAAACAATTGTTCCAATGCATAGTGCACTGCCGAACCAAATGCCATTGAATCATTCGCGGCTGCCGGAATGCGGATAATATTTTCATAGTAAAAACGAATAGGACAATCGAGATAAGAACTGAGTGTGGACGGACTCAATGCAAAATTCTGTAATCGTTTCTCTACCAAACTCTTTTCAATTTTTGCTGCTACAGGTGACGGTGAAACTTTCATTAAGTCGCCTAAAGTTTCTATCAGTTCTTCTTCGGGTAATGAAATAAATTGTGGAGTCAATCCTGCTTCACTCACAAACTGCGAAGCGATCTTTTTCTTTTTACCATCATTATCCTGCGAAGCATAACTAATCGACAAAAATTCTTTTGCTCTGGTAACTCCCACATAAAACAAACGCCGCATAGATTCAATCTTATTCTCTTCGGTAGTAAATGTTAAAGTATCGGGCAGTGAATAATTTTTTGCACCGCTTCTTGCTTTCTCCCAACCACCATTAGTGCAGCCGATCAAAAACACATATTGAAACTCAAGTCCCTTTGCCGAATGGCAGGTTGAAAAAAGAACACCGTCATCTGCAGCGATTGCTTTCATTACGTTCAACTGAATGCGATGCGTGTGCATTTGTTCGATCATATTCAGGAATGATGTGAGGGTGATCTTCGCATTCTTTGCCGCTTCATTTTTTACAAAATCAAAAAAGGTGTGCAGCACCTGAAGATTCCATGCTTTGTCTTCACTCTTTAAAACATCAGTGAGATAGCCGCTTTCATTAATGATTTTTTCAAACAACATTGGGAGCGTAAGGTTCTTTGCTTCACTCAGCCAATGATTCATCAACTTTCTAAATGCAACAATTCCTTCGGGATTATTTAATGGTAATGAAGAAAGAAATTTTTTATCATTCAATAATAAAAGCCACGGCAATTGATCGCGTGAGCTGCTTGCGAAAAATGAAATGGTTGCAATATCTGATGC
>JAJAYG010000148.1 GCA_026786335.1 Chitinophagales bacterium
AAGTGGATGAAGGTTCAACTTTTAGTTTCACTTTAAGTTTTCAAAAAACCACTGCTGAAGTTGCATTAGAAAATGAAACAGGGGAATTCGTAACTGAAATTCAACCTGTAAAAGTATTGGTGGTTGAAGATGTTAAGCTCAATCAATTATTGATGAGAACCATATTGGAGGATTTCAAATTTGAATGTGATATTGCAGACAACGGAAAAATTGCTATTGAAAAACTATCCCAAAGGGACTCCTCGGGAGCAACCATTTCATACGATATTATTCTAATGGATTTGCAGATGCCGGAGATGAATGGATTTGAGGCCACAGAACACATTCGCAGTAAAATGAATTTACAAATCCCAATTATTGCACTAACTGCCGATGTTACCACTGTTGATTTAGAAAAGTGTAAAGCCGTTGGCATGAACGACTACATTTCTAAACCCCTTGATGAAAAATTACTATACAGTAAAATTTTGGATTTAGTAAAATCTTAATAATTCAAACTCTTACAGACACAGCAACTAATATAAATCGCTTCGTGCACAGTGTGTGAAAACATCGGTGGAATATCTTCTTGAGAAAAGCAAAGCAGCACGCAACAAATTGTAAATGTTGCTCTCCAAATTAAAACACCGCCCTTATCTGCGCCTGCCCGGTGTGAACTGTTTTTGCGATGCCGGTATTTCTTCCTTCATAACTCAACGTCATCTCTAAGAATTTAGAGAGCTTGCGATCAAAAGAAACATTGAGCAAATAATTTTGACCTTGCTGCAAGCCCTGCAGCATGGCGTACTCAACAGGTGTATTGGTGGCGCCGGTAAAATTTACATTGGCGAAAGTAGCGGTTACATTGAGCACCCCTTTAGATAGCACATTGTATTTGAGATCGAGTATAAATTTATTAGTGACGGCCGTTTCGCCATTTTCTCCAAAGTCATTATTACTGTTGCCATAATTGTAATTGAATGAAACGCGAAAAACATTGGATGGTTGAAAAGAGAATTGCGACTCACCTAAAAATCCTTTAATAAGGTAATCGTTCTGCGAAGCAAATTCAGATGCGTAACCATTTTGATTGTTGGTGAATTTTAAGATCTCAGAAAATTTTCTTGAGATGTTCCAGCGGATTCTGGTGCCATAATTTTTAAAAGTTCTTACTTCAACACCGCTGGTGAGTAAACTCTTTGAGCGGTTATTCTGGAACAAAAGATCAATACCGTATTTCGAATTTGATTTATTGAAATAGAGATAACCCGAAACAATGGAGGCAGTGGAGATTAAAACACTGTCGTCCAATTTTAAAAAGAAAGGATTGTACTGCGATAAAAAATTTCCTTTGAGCGATTTTTTATTTACCTGAAAAGTGGTGAGCGCCGAAAAGCGGTTCACTGTTTTTTGAAAACCCTTAGGTGTACGCCACAAGTTTCTTGGCGAAATTGAAAGTGCCTCATTAAACTGTGAGGTAAAATCTTTTACATACTCATTGGTGGGCAAAAATATTTTGATGTAATCAGCATCACTTTGAAACGCCGCCACCTCAAATTCATTTATCTGCTGTATACCATCGTCGTTGTAATCAATCCAGGTGTAAGTGCCGGAGCCATCGGCAACGGCAGCGTAAGCATATTCAATTTTCGGCTCCTGCCCCGATCCGATTTCATAAAGTGTATTTGAAACCAAAAATCCTTTCTTCACATTCAAATCATAAGTAACTCTGCCGAGCAGTGATTGATCGGGCTTTAGCAAAGTGAGTGTGGTGTCGGTAATTTTTAATACGCGATAAGTTCCGGTGAATCGCAAAGTGCTGTTAGGGTTCTTTAGAAATGCTGCTCCAAAATTCAAGGTGTTTCCTATTGTTGCTTTTTTAAATTCATTGCCCCTAGGAGTGTAATCAATGCGTGATGCAGCATCGATGTTCCAATTAATTTTTGCAGTATCGCCGCTCTTGAGATAAATTTTTCCTTCATTAAAATAAAAACTTGAATGCTGCAACGAATCGGTTTGTGATTGAAGAATACTATTGTGCTCCTGCTCACCATGCAGGCCGATTGTAATTCCTTTCAATAATTTTATGGACTGTGAAACATCAAAAGAAGGCCGCAGGTATTTTGAATTTACGGTATCGCTTTTTGATGAAAGAAAACTTACGATAGCGCTGGCACGAAATCCCTTGTGTACATAATTGCCGTTTACTGCATTGCTCAACCCTGTATAATCAGTCTGGCGGTTAAAGAACGAAAGAGTGTATTGAATACTTCCTGCTTCAGCTTGCTGCAACTTAAGAGATGCTTTTGCAAAATTTTCATTTTGGGCTGTGAGTGAAGCAGAATTTAAATTCCAGTCGCGGTCAAATTCTACCGAGCGGTAACGTTCAAGCGGCCTAAAGTTTTTTGCAGCAAATTCATATTGCCCGTTTACAAAAAGTTGCGTTGGTTTGGTTTTGTTATCATTTAATAAAACTTTTTGACTGTAATAAATATTGGAAGCAACCCCGGCATTGTTTTCATTTCCTATAGAAGAAAAAGTATTTACATCAGTATTGGAGAGCGCGCCTTCCCACGTGATCATCGAATTTTTATTCAGCTTATAATCAACACCTGTGGTAAGCAATTGCGTTAGCTGAGGAGCAATGATGGGTGTAATGGGTTCATAATCGCCTTGGGTAATTCCATTGATCGGCGCAATCCAATAATACACCCTGCCGTTTACAAGGTTGCCCGAAATTTTATAGTTGCCCTTTCCCGAACCTACGTAAGAAAATCTAACATCGTAATGAGCATTGAGCGGATCGGTTGAGTAAACATAAACTGTATAACCCAGTGAATCTGCTTTTCGGTACAGCGGCCTGTCAGTCGTGAAAGCCACACTGTCAATATTGGAGTAATAGGCATATTGTAAACTATCACCGGCCGCTGCAAGAATTATTTTTTGCGTATCGCCAAGTGTCTGTTGAACCGGTTGGTTTTTTGAATCCTGTTCTGTATAAAAATTAAAACGTGCATTCCACTTATTGCTGTGTAATTCCTGATTCACATAAAACATGGATCGCAGGTATGCTTTATCTGAGTACTGAAATTCAACACTGATGCGCTTGTCCTTAGTGATGAGTCGTGTGGGAGTAAATGTGATTTCGCCTGAGTTGTAATCGATCACGTAATCGCGATCGCTGCCACGCACCATTAACTGCCCGTCAATATAAACACGTTCGGTTCCTGCCAGCAAAATAATGTAGAGTTCGCCTGCATTGCCGGTTAAGCGGTAAGGCCCCTGATTTCCTTCCAACCCTATAAATTCATTGCGGGCATATTTTCCTTTTGCAACTGCGGCACTTACTGCTGTTTTAGAATTTAATTCTTTTCCATAATTATAGGCAGTTGAAAAACTTGCCCCTTGCAATTTCTTATAGAAATTCATGAAGTAGCCCTCAGGTTTTCCTAATTCATAATCGCCAACTACGAGTGATGATTTATTTTTTTTGAACTGAATAAAAATTTTATCAAACTCCTGCAGGTTTTGTGTGTTGCCTTCGGGTTGAATAGGAATATTGTTATCACTCATGGCGGCAAGCACATCTACATCACCTGCTAACTTGCCCTGCATCTGCAAATTAAAACTTGAGTTAACTACCAGATCCTGATTGTTGCCCAATGTAATCCCCCTCGAAAAACTTCCGTTATAATCCAGCGCAGAAGAATTGAGGTTCGGATTTATAAGTTCATCGGGCTTATAAATTATCGGCAACCTGCTAATGCTGTCAAACTTGTTGTATCGATTGTAATCTTTATGAAAATAATTTTTAGAGAATGGAAAAGCAAGTACGCGGTAAGAAATTGTGATGCTGTCGGGTAAAGGTTTTTTTTTCCAAACCAAAGTTGAATTCCATTGATTGATTTCATAATCTTCGCGATTAATAAGTTCGCCGCTCTCTCTTTCACTCACAAAAACAGATTCGGCAATAAGGCTGAGTGAGTCTATAAAAACCGTATCGCCTTTTACCGCAAATGTTTTTGTTCTTGCATTGGAAAGTTGCTGCGCTTTTAAACTTAAAGTCATTAGAATGCTACCGGCAATTAACATGGTTGCCGTAACTTTTATAGCCGTAAATTGTAATAACATTATTTTATTCACCGGCGCTTTATGATTCGCAAGTATAAGCGAGTTGATATAAAGCTAAAACAAAAAGATTATTGTGCAGGTAACACTACTTAAAGAAAGTTTACACCATGTTTTAGCAAGTGTTATTTATAAGCAAACTTGTACCCTACCCCCCTTATTGAATGAAAATATTTTGGATCGCGTGAATCTTTCTCAAAATGCTTTCGGAATGTGAGTATGAAATTATCAATGGTTCTTGTGGTGGGGAACACATCGTAACCCCAAACCGTTTGTAGTATTTCTTTTCTCGATACCACTTGATTTTTTTTATCGATCAGCAACTTCAACAATGCAGCTTCGCGTTTGGTAAGCGGAAAAGATTTATGGTTGATTCCTTTTGCAGTAAAGTTTGAGAAATTAATTTCATTTTCATCGAACTTAAAGAGGTGGTTTTCTTTTTCATCCTTTGTTCCTTTCAAACTATGCCTGATCAAAACCTTTACACGAAGCAAAAGTTCTTCAAGGTTAAATGGTTTTGTGAGGTAATCATCGGCGCCAACTTTTAATCCGAGAACTTTATCTTCGCTGGTATCTTTTGCTGTGAGAAAAAGAATAGGGGTTTCACTGTTGTTTACTCTTATGGTCTGGCAAACTTTATAGCCATCCAACTCGGGTAACATAATATCAAGTATCACCATATTAAAACGCTGATCATCAAACTTACGAAGAGCCGCCGGCCCGGTTTCAGCAGTTTCGACTTCATACCCTTCCAATTCAAGGTTGAGTTTAATTGCCTCAAGAAGATTTTTTTCATCTTCAACAAGAAGCACACGAGGTTGTTGCATAAGAGAAGTTTTAGGTTTCTAAAATAATTTATTTGTTGTTGGTTTAATGAATAAAATTTTAAATAGCTTTTGGCAATGTTACTTCAAAAATGGAACCGCGCGGCAGGTTGTCACTCACACTCACGTTGCCTTTATGCAAGGCCATAATTTTCTCAACAATAAATAATCCCAAGCCGGTGCCTTTAGTTTTTCTTGTTTCCTCCTGTCCTATTCTGTAAAACTTTTGAAATACTTTTTTCTTTTCGCTGTCAGGGATACCTAAACCATCATCGGCAATTTTTAAAACCACCTTTTCATTTACCTCTTTTAAATCTATTCTTATTTTCGACTGATCAGTTGAATACTTAATTGCATTCTCAATCAGGTTTGTGATCACACTGGTTAGTGCTGTTTTATCACCGCTACAATTACAGCGGGTGAAATTGAAGACTCAAACTTTCTTACACTGCCAAACTGCTCTTCTGTTTTTTGCAGAACGTGTGTTGCAATAGCAGACAAATTGCAAGCTTCATTTTCAATTCTAAATGTGTGGTCTTCAATTTTTGCAGCAAGCAAAAGATTCTCAACCAGCAGTTGAAGCCTGTCCATATCACTTACTGCATTGTGCAACAACGATTCATATTTCTCAGGTGGCAATTGCCGGTGTTTTAATAATGTTTGCATTGATATTTTTGAGGAGGCAATGGGCGATCGTAATTCATGGGTAATGGAAAGAAGAAAATTTTTCTGTTGCCGCATTACTTTTAATTCGCGGTTAAGGCTTCGGTTTACCATAAACGTCATTACCACTAATATGATCAGAAATACAGTGCCTTCACCGGCAATCATGAATTCTTTGCGGTGGCGCTCCTTTTCAATTCCTTGCATTTGCTCCGAAGCTTCAAACTCCTGAGTGCTTTTGTTTTGATAAATGAAATTGAGTTGCAGCAATTCGCGTTTCTCGGTATACGCTTCGTTGCTTATGCGAATAAGGAGCATGACCCACCATGTGAAGGATATAAAAATGTAGACTACCAAAAAATAAAAAATGATCAGTGATCTTCTCTTCAGCATAAATCAATCTTTGATTTCGAGTGTTAAGTTACAATCATGCAAATCCGATTGCAACCATGTTATAAAAAAATGAAACTCATGTGACAATAAAATCATTTAAAATATTTTAGGAACTCACTAAATCATCAATGAGTGGCAGGCTCACATAAAAAGTTGTGCCCACATTTATTTGTGATGTAAATGAAATGGTACCCGAAAAACTTTCCGCAACTTTTTTAGAATATGCCAACCCCAAACCGGTTCCTGAAGACTTTGTGGTGAAGTTTGGAACAAATACCTTTTCACGTTCTTCTTCTGAAATCCCAACTCCGTCATCGGTAATTGAAATGATCAGGTTGCCTTCGCTGTTCTCTGTTATTACATCTATTCTTCCCATACGCTCTTGAGGTATTGCCTGAATCGCATTCAGTATTAAATTATTGAAAAGACTAATCAAATGATTTTTATCTGCTGAAACCACACACTGTTCTGCATTGGTATGCAAATGTATAACGGCATTACCCGATTCTTTATGCAATTCATAAACAGACCGCAGTATTTCATTTACATCAACATTTTCAATTTCGGCTTTCGGCATTTTTGCGAAGTTTGAAAACACAGTTGCAATATCACTGAGGTTATCAATTTGTTCAATCAATGTTTTAGAAACTTTTTCAGTCAGTTCTTTAAGGTTTGGTGCATCCTGCGCATAGGCACGTTGCAAATGCTGAATGCTCAACTTCATGGGGGTGAGCGGATTTTTAATCTCATGCGCAACTTGCTTTGCCATTTCGCGCCATGCTAATTCACGTTGTGTGTTCACCAATCGATCGGCACTTTTCTTAAGTTCAAGAATCATCTTATTGTATTCATTTACTAAACTACCAATTTCATCATTTGCATACCACTCGATTAATTCATTAGAGGAACCCACTTTAACTCCTTTAAATTTTTCAGCCACCAATGATAATTTCAAAGTGATTTGTTTTGATATCAACGGTGCCATTAAACCGGCAACAATAATTGCTATCACCAATATATTTACAAGAGCAACAAAGAAAAAGCCGACCTGTTCATTTAAATTTTCGCGCGAGTTGTAGTAAGGTAGATTTAAATAAGCAAGCACTTTTCCATTCTCATTTCTTATGGTTTGGTAGCCCGAATAAAAACTCAGCCTCCCTATTTTTTCTTCGGTAACAACCATCGTTTGAGTTTCTTTTCTAAGGTCATAGTAAGCAAGCGGGTTTATTTTACGGGAGATAATTCCTTTCTCAAAAATTCCGGGTTGCGAAGAGGTTATAAGGTCGCCGGTGCGGTTGTAAAAATTTACTTCATTTCCCTGCACTTCAGATATTTGACCAATGTGGTTTCGAAGTAAAGAAGAAGTGACTGCATCATCAGGTTCACTTACCTGATGTTCTTTGAACATGAAAGAAACAGTTTCGGTAACCCTCTCCATTTTTTCTTCTACCGTAGTTTTCGCAATCGTATTGAATTGCCTGAGAAAGAACTGACCGGTTACATAACCAATCACAATGATCATTATCAAAATAAAAATCAAAAAGAATCCCTGAATCAATGATCTCATGGAGGCATACTGCATGAAGTTTTTAACCGACTTTATGCGGGGATAAATAAATACAAGATTAAAAATGAGAATGATTGCAACCAAAGAAAAAATAACAACAAAGAGAAAAGAGAAATAAGAAAGAAAATAAAGTGCGGGAATATTACTGCTCGTTACAACAATAAGCATATCCTGTTTAGGATGGTAAACCAAATGATTGCTTCCGGCTTCTTCAATAAACTGGAATTCTTCATCTTCAATAAATTTCCATTTCAGTTTATAATCGTAATTAAAAGCACCTGCACCATCAACCAATTGAAAACTGCTCTGTGCATTTGCTTTTGCACTTGAATTTATTCGCTTGTTGTAAATCGCATAAGAGTATTCAGGCGTTACATTGGGTAACTTATCTTTTTCCGAGAGCAATAGTTCGGGGTAAACACCTGAATTATTGTAAGAATTTGATTCCAGTGATACATATAGACTTCCTAACAATGAATCATTGCTTTCAATTTTAAACTGATTGAGGTAAGTAATATTTTCTGTTGCTGATGAGGAATAAAAAAGGTCTTTGGTTCCAATGGATTGCATGCCTTGCTTAATTCCTCTTTCGGTAACACTCCCGAATTCATTGCTTGATCCGTAGAGCAAATATCCATCCTGATCAAATGGATAAAAGTGAATGGTATAGCGATCAAACCCTTCGGTAAAATATAATTGCCGAAGTCTGTCATCCAGTTCTTTACCCGAAAGTTGTTTCGATTTAAAATACTGAATTACAAAAGGGTCTTCGATGATCTTGTTCTTTAAACCACTGAGCAAAAACTCTGTAACAGCATCACGGTCAGTAATTAATTTTTTGGCATAAGTAATTCGGGATAATTTTTCTTTTTGCGTTCCATAGTAATAGAGCACTGAAGCACCGGAGACACAGAAAAAAATAACTACGAGGAATATTTTTGTGATGTTGAGTTTGCCAAGCTCACGTATTCCAAAGTAGGGTAATATCAAAATAAAAAGCACCGTCCAAAGAATCACAACCAATCCCGGCAAACCATTGGCGCTCCATAAAAAATAAGCACCGGTTAGTAAAGAGCAAATGAGTAAAATCAAAAGAGTATCAACAACCGAAAGCGGATTTCTTTTAAGTATAGAAAATATTTTTTCGGATAAAAGGAAGATACAAAACAAAATCATCGAAATACAGAGTACCCCGAGAATGCTGAAGTAAT
>JAJAYG010000149.1 GCA_026786335.1 Chitinophagales bacterium
ATAAATTGAGGTGACAAAAGGCAACCACAAAAAATCATCAGAAATTCTTGTTCGCACACCACGTCCGATGGGCGGATGCCACCAATGCTGTACATCGCCTTGTTTAAATTGCCGCGAAGCAGATAATAATATTTGTTCGCGTGCAAGTTGCGGAACTGCATGCATAAGCGATAACACATCTTGCAACTGATCCCTGAAACCGAAAGCTCCACCGGATTGATAAAATCCGCTTCGCCCCCAAAGCCTTGACGAAAGTGTTTGGTAAGTCAACCAACCATTTGCAATCATATTAATTGCTGCATCCGGAGTTTCAACTTGTAAAGCACCAATTGTTCTTTTCCAATATTTTTTTACATTTTCAAATGCAACATGAGCGGTTTCATTTCCCCTGAATTTAATAGCAACTTCACGCGCTTCTTTGAGGTCTTTTCCTGCCCCGAGTTTGAAAATAATTTCACGTTCTCCACCATCATCGAGATCAAAAGGAACTTGGATAGCAGCACATGGATCCAAGGCGAGTCCAATTCTTCCGGAAAGATGTAGCCTCGACATAGCATTGGGTTTTCTCAAATTACTGTTGCGGCCGATAAATTCATTGCGATCGGCAGTAAATGTTTTTTTCAAACTGTTTACATCAAAAAAGGCAACGCGATTTGAAAACTCAGTATTATATGGATTTTTTGCAAAAAGCGCCCCGCTGTCAGGATCTATCTCGGTATGTATATACATTGCGGTCTTCGACCGTTTATCGCCGAGAACCCATTCCACATAACCGGTAGCAGAAAGTTTACGTGACCTCCCCGATTGATTTCGAATTTTAATTACGGTAAATTTTATGGCTTCATGAATATCTACGTACACTTTCATTTCTGAATATATACCATCATGTATATGTTCGAAAATACTATATCCAAATCCGTGACGAGTAATATACGGAGATTGACTGCCTGCAGGCAAAAGTGTGGTTGACCAAAATCGCCCGCTCTTTTCGTCACGTAAATAAAAAGCTTCACCGCCAGTATCGCAGACCGGATCATTATTCCACGGGGTGAGTCTTAATTCATGTGCATTATCAATCCAAGTGTATGCTGTTCCACTTTCTGAAACAACAGTTCCAAAATCACGATTGGCAATTACATTTACCCAGGGAGCAGGTGTTTTATCTTTACTATTTACAGTAATAATATACTCGCTGCCGTCCTTGGAAAAACCTCCTAACCCATTATAAAAAACCAAGTTATTGGGTTTAGTAATTTGACTTGATACAACATCATGTATTTCTGTCGGAATGATATAAGGAATCGCTTTTTTTGCAAGAGATCTATGTTTGAGATGATCGGCTAATGTGCCATTATTGTCTGAAATAATTATGCGTGCTACGGTCTGAAATAATATTCTGTCCTCGCCGGATATCTGATCAGAAACCCTGATAAAAACGCCACCGCGCTGATCTCTTAATTCTGAAGGGATAAGCGCTTGGATTTCAGTTTGAAGTGCTTGCCTGTAATTATTATGTTCTTCGTTCCAGATCACGAGATCGACTATAAGTCCTTTTACACGCCAGTAGGTATGTGCCTTTAATATTTGCTTTACCAATTGTATATTGTCGTGCTTTCCGATTTTTAAAAGGACAATAGGTAAATCACCCGATATAGAATAACCCCATAAGCCCGATTGTTGCCTATGATTATTTATAAGAATAGCAGGATCTGAACGGAATATAGCATTCGGGAATAATATGGAGCTTGCAAGACTGCGAAATAGTTGTGCATCTGCTTCCGAAGCATTTATTTGCCGCAGCACTACTTGGCTATGAGTCCAGGCCATTTCAAATACCCGGTCTTTATGTAGTTTATTATCATGATATTTATTAATCAATCCAAGGCAGGCTTCTTTTGTTTCGGCAACACCAATTACTAAATCAAGCGTAGCGGTTTCCTCTGGGTCAAGTATTATTTTATAACGTATAGCCACAACAGGATCGAGTACAGAACCCTGATTCCCGGCAAGCGGGCCAAGCTTGCGCATTACTTGAGGATTCTCAATAGTATTCCCCCGACCAATGAATTCCATCCTGTCCGTTTCATAAGAAATTTCTTCAGGAACTTTTCCTTCCAAAGTCATTAAATGAAACATGCTTGGCACTTGTTCTTCTTTTGAACGCGGCCGCCGTAAACAAAGAATAGCATGCTTCTCAGGAATAATTTCAGTTTGCACAAAAAGGTTGCTGAATGCAGGCTGAATCAAATCTGAGTCGTGATGCGCCAAAACTACTTCTGTATAACTGGTTACTTCAATAATTCTCCGAAAGCTTGATTTGTTTGTGATAATGGTTCTTCGTATTTCTATATCCTCTTCAGGTGATACCACAATTTCTGTATGCGATTCTACTTCATTACAGGCATTATGAAAATCAACACGTCCCGGGGAAAATGCAGCTTCATATTTTTCTCCTTTTTTTAATGTTGGCTGAAAGGTGTTTGACCAATAGTCCTCACTTTCCAAATCTCTTATAAAACAAAATGTGCCCCAATTATCACACGTTACATCTTCACGCCAGCGATTGACATCGAAATCTTTCCATCGACTGTAACCTGAACCGGCATTGGTAACCATCACATGGTAATTACCATTCGAAAGCAATTGAACTTCGGGGACAAGGGTATCCGGCGTATTGACGATTCTTGTTTCTGTTCCGCTGGCAACATAATTCGTATCTGATATGCCTGTTGTGTGTGTAAAGAAGGTTGTGGCTTTTGGAATTCTTTCCTGCAGCAATAGGAGGGTTGCTTTAAATTGTGGTTCCGATTCAAATAGCTTTTGCATGGGCTTATCCTGAAGAAGGTAGGCAAGTGACAATAAACTCATTCCTTTGTGATGCGCCATAAACGAATAAATAATTGCACTGGATTTTCCACGTTGTAATCGGGAAGGAGTATAATCTATGGCTTCATAAAATCCATATCGCCCCTCTAATTTTTTCTTTGAAAGCGACTCTAAATTTTCACAAGCCTTTTCAGGAGCTATCATTAGCGCCAGTGCTGATGCGTATGGTGCGATCACCTTATCTTCTTCAAGACCGCGTTTTAATCCCAAACCCGGAGCACCGAAAGCACGGTATTGATAATTTGAACTGGCATTGATCATATTATAACCCGACTCTGAAATTCCCCATGGAAGTCCTGTTTTTTTCCCATATTCGATCTGCCAGTTTACTGCTGTTTTATAAGTTTGATCCAGTAAAGTATTTTCATATGTAGGCATTACTAAAACCGGCATTAGGTACTCAAACATAGAACCGCTCCATGATAATAGAGTCGGACCTCCAAATACATTGGTCAACAGACGTCCTAATGCGAACCAACTTTCTTCCGGGAGTTTTCCCTGAGCAATACAAATAAAAATGCAAAGTCTCACTTCAGAGGCCAGCAAGTCATAGTAACTTGCATCCTTCACATTTTCCTGGATATTAAAACCCACCGTAAAAAGGTGGCTTGATTTATCATAAAGGAAATCCCATTCCATGTCGGCCAATTCGTTACACTGTTGTGCAAGATTTTCACTTGAAGTAATCATTTGCTCTGCAAGTAGATTCGATTTGGTTAATGCAGTTTGAAATGATTCAAGCCATTCGTTTTCTTCTTTCGAATTATTCGCAGCTTCAAGACGATTCACTTCAACCAGTAATTCTTTTGTTGATTTTAGTAATTCTATTAACGTCAAACAATCATTCAGCGAAGTTAGATTCGAGTATTTAGCAGGCGCATTCATTAATAAAAACCATGGCGTAAAAAGCTGAACCTGTTCACTCACCTGCTCAAATTGTTCTTTCAGCTTTTGATTCCACCAACCCGTTTCGCTTGCTATATCGTTATGCAACTTTTCGGAAATCACTAAGAAGTTTTTCGCTAAAGACTCGATACATTTTTCTATCTCAGAAATTATATGTAAGTCGGCTGTACAGGCAGTATCCAAATCAATTTTAAAAGATTGGAACAACGCTATATCTTTATCAGCAAGAGAATCAATAAGCACACGAAAAGTATCCCTTAATCCTTCAAATATTCTTGCACTGGTAATGTTTTGATGAGGGATTGCCAACATACCTTGTCTCAATACTAATAAATGACCTGCAAGATTACCACTATCAACGGTTGAAATATATTTCGGAAATAACGGATCCAGGGATTGAGTATTATACCAATTGTAAAAATGACCTTTATGCCGTTCCATTTTGTTCAGAGTGTTTATTGTTTGCTCTGTTCGATTCAGCAATTGCTTCGTGGTGATATAACCAAAATCACGTGCCGTTAAATTAGCCAGCAGAGAGAGCCCGATGTTGGTAGGCGAAGTCCGATGTGCAATTTCTTCAACCGGTTGCTCCTGAAAATTATCAGGCGGCAACCAATGATCTTCAGCAACAACAAAACGTTCAAAATAACCCCAGGTTTTTCTTGCTATTTTTTGAAGAAAAACAAATTGTTCATTGGTTAGTTTACTGACTTG
>JAJAYG010000150.1 GCA_026786335.1 Chitinophagales bacterium
ATACTGTTTTGAATGCTGCATTGGTGCGCGATCAGCCAATGACAACAGGTGATGCGAAAGCAGTAATCCTCAACAACTCCCCTGTAACAGATACAATCTATTCAGTACTTGAAGAAGAAAAACCTGCGGTTGCAAATAATGTTGTCGTGATCAATGCACAGGAAGGAAGTTCGGCGCGTAATGATCTCGAAAGCGAAATAGGAAGTATTAATCTTCAGCGGTATTTAGAAATCCGTGACCTGCGAAATTATTACGAAGACAATGATTCAGTCGAAAACATGTATGACTATGCGAAAGAAAAAGAAATGAATTTGCTTTCAACTCCTTATGCAATGGCAACTAATGATTGGGATGGTGCACAAGAATTAATTAATCAATTGCTTTCGGCAACAGAAGAAGACTACAACCTAAAAACATATTTTCAATTTGCGCTCGATAAAAATGCTGCAGGTGAAAGTGTTTATGAATTATCGGCAGATGAATCGGCAACTGTGAGTGCAGCAAAGAACGAAGAAACTTACAGCGGCATTCTTGCAGCAAACCTCGATGCATTTGTAAATGATGATTGGTACTTCGAAGAATTGCCGGTGATAGATGAAACACAAATGCGCACGGCAGCCGTAAAAGATTATTCGGAAATAGAAATTCCGCAGCTTTATCCTAATCCTGCAACCTACGAAGTGTTTATTGTAATTCCTTCGGGCACAGAAGAAGAAAATATTTTCATTGTTGTTTCTGATTTGTTTGGAAAAGAATTGAAACACATACCAGTGATTTCAAAATCTACGGAGGTAAGTATTAATGTAAGCGATCTTAGCGCAGGCATTTATCACTGCGTGATTCAAAGCAGTAATCAGATTTTTAGGAATAGCAAGTTGGTTTTCCTTCACTAAAGTTTCGGCTGATTAAATGGTGGTGAGGTAGGTAAATGGTTTTGAGTTTTGTGATGGGAAATTCATCCAGTGGAGTTGAATCCACAAGGATGTATTTCCTATTTTCTACTTTCCATTTTCCTGTTTCCTATTTTCTATTTTCCATTTAATTCCGCAATTATTTTTTCTGCTTTGCCTTTCCCCTCAACTGACAGTTTTCTATTAGGCGCAGCTTGAAGTGCAAGCCCGAAATATTCCAAAGCCATCTGCGGTTTACTAATTTGCAACAACCACTCTGCATACATTTCATTCGATGGCTTTACAATTACCGGCGGCCCAAATGAATAGCTGATTGAGTTTTCTAATGTTGTTGCTTTTCTAAAAAAAGTATCAGTTGCTGAAGTGTCATGCTGAATCCATGTTTGCAATGCGCGTAATTCTAATTCCATTACTTGTGCTTGTTGCACATCGAGCAGGTTTGCAGTATTTCCGTTTATGCTTCCGCAAACAGCAACCGAATTTCCGGTAACTTTTTCTTCATCAATCAATCGCTCACCGGTTAGTTGCAGAATAATTTGTGATAATGATTTGCTGTCATTCGAATTGTATGCTTTCATTCCCTCAATAAAATAATACATGGCTCGGGTAGAAATATTAAGATCGCTCAAATCTACTTTCGTGTTTGCCAGCTCTTGATTCCAATCATTGCTTTCAATAAGATAAGCCGATTTCATATATACCAAATGCTCTCTTGCACGTTCACTTGGTAGTGTATCGCAATACACTTTCATTTCATTCAATAATTTTTTTGCACTGTCAACTTTCCCTTGTTGCAGATAGCCATATTGCAACCATTGAAAATAATGATAGCCGAGTGCATCGTTTTTTAATTTCTTGTTTTCTTTTCTTGTAACAGATGCAGCCCACGAAACAACATTGGATGAAACTACTTTATCCCACATCCCGAGCGCTAAATAAATATGCGAAGGCATGTGCAAAGCATGTCCTGCTGCCGGCGCAATCACTGAGTATTTATCAGCTGCTTCCAATGCAAGTGCTGCATGCTTGGGATCATCATAAGAGTGAATGAGGTAATGAACTGCACCGGGGTGATTTGGATTTCGGGAAAGAACTTCCTTTGCAATTTCTGCTGCATGCTCATAAACTTTATCGTCTCTTCCTACTTCAACAGAACCCAATAATGCCAAACTGTAAAATGCAGCAACCTCATTGTTGCCGGGATATTTTTTGTAGAGTTCTTCCATGTATGCAGCATAAATGCTGTCACGTGATGCTTTGTTTCCTTTACCATATAAAATATTAACAGCGGCAATAAAATCTTTTTCCAAATTAACTGTTGCTTTCAAAATTCTTTTATCGCTTGCTGTGTCTAATTTATTGAGTGCTGCATTTCCTTTTTCGTAATCCTGATAGCGCCATAGCGTGTGATTGTATGTCATTGCTTCACCCCAGTAAGCCATTACACAAGTTGAATCTGCAAGTGCTGCTTTTACAAAATTCTCAGCAGCATCATCATATTCAAAGCTGTGCAACAGCAACATTCCTTTCATAAAAAAAGATTGCGCCTCTTTGTTTGCATTAACGGTAAAATCAATTTCACCAAGCTGCTCGGTTGCATTTTTATTTGAAGAAGTGCAACTGAAGACGAGAAATGAAGTGATGCAGAGC
>JAJAYG010000151.1 GCA_026786335.1 Chitinophagales bacterium
AAGTGGATCGTACCTTATTTCGCTTACAACAAGTAAGCAAGAAAGTGTTTTCGGCAAGTTAGTAATCGCTCAATAGAATAAGAGATGAAAATTTTATATTCGAGTGCAATTACGTTACTGTGTTCAATTTATTTTACGTACGGTCAAGTTACAACTTTCCAGAAGGTATTTGGTTATACTGATGGCAGTGGTCAATGGTTAGATAATGCGAATGGCGTATTTAGTTTACAAGATAGTACTATTCTGGTACTATCCTTTTCTGTTGGTATTAACGACAGTAGAAGTAAAGTAGTAACCAACGGGTTTTCAAAGGAAGGTTTAGAGCTTTTTGAAAAAGCTTATGGAAAGGATTCCGTTTACTATTTTATTGGGCAATCTGGAACAATGACAAAAACTATTAATGCGGATTTCGCTGTAGCTGGCAGTGGAGGCATAAACCTAATTGATACATGGGCAACGCTTTGGGTTTTTAATAGCAATGGTGATTCATTACTGCAAAAAGATTATGGCTCTTTGGGCAATTCCGATACGCTTGAAAATTTCTACGATCTTGTTCAATTAGCAGACAGTGGATTTATGATGGTAGGATGGAAAGAATTAAGTCCAACTCTTTTTCCAATCCCCGAAATAAATCCAAACCTCTATTTGGTTAGAGTAGATAAGGAAGGAATTCTTCTATGGCAAAAAGAGTATGATGAAAGTTTTGATGATGAAGGTTTACATATTGAACTCTTTGACAGCACTCATGTAATTATTGCAGGGTACAAGCATGAATACAACTCACCCAATGATACACCATGGGTTTTTGTAACAGACCTTGCCGGTAATATTGTAAAAGAGAGATCATTCACTGAACCGCCATATAATTGTTATGCAGCCATTGGTCCCCGCCTTTCAAAAGGTATTGATGAAAATTTTATTTTTTCAGGTTGCTTAAACGGTGCTTTACAAAATGGTTTTTTTGAATATCCTCTTTATCTAGCTAAGATGGATACCAATCTTAATTTTATTTGGCAGAAGGATTTTAACAGTGCAAACGTAATTTACATATATCATACTGAGCAAATGCAAGACAGTTCAATTATGGTAGTGGGCTATCAACAAGACAGCATCACAGGTCGTGTTTGGGGATGGGTAAGCAAACTCGATAACAATGGAAATGTTATTTGGGATAAGTTATATAAGCAAGGCAATTCATTCATCAACTACCTCTATGATATTGATCAAACTTATGATTGTGGTTTTGTTGTGAGCGGTTCTATGAATACAGGCGACCAGCAATCATGGCTCCTAAAAATGGATAAGTACGGTTGCATCAATCCTGTGTGCGATACATCAGCCAGCAGTTGCGGTATTGGTTTTCCAACATCCAACTCACAATCGCAAAGTGTAAGTACCATGCAATTAGATGCAAGCATTTACCCTAACCCTGCAAGTGATGTGCTGAGTGTATTTTACAGTTTGCCGCAGGGCAGTAACACAGCGCAGCTCATTATTTACAATATCAATGGCAGCAAAGTGTATGAAGAAAAACTTTACCGCTCAGTGCATGAGGTGAGTGTAGATGTAAGTGCATTGGCAGGCGGCGTGTATGTGTGTGAGATAAAAACACAAAAAGAAATTTTGACGAAAAAACTTTTGGTTGCGAGGTGAAAATTTTTGAAAATGGGTTGAGGTGGCTTTAAGTTAGCGCTGTCATGTTAAATTTAACGAAACATTTAATATGGTTTTTAAAAGCCCTTCGATAAACTCAGGGTGACAAAGTCAGTATTTTAAAAATTGGTTGCGAACGAAATGATTGAAGCTACTTTTTTTCTTTAATAGAATTATTTATTTATTTATCCGCCCAATCCGCGTCATCAGCGTTCCATTTTCAATTTTCATTCTTTGAAATCAAATTTACAAATAACCTGTAAGCACCGGGAACTCCCGCAGGCAATTCGCGGAAGAAAGATAATCCGGTGTAAACGTATTTTCCTTTTCCATACTTGGCAACAATGAGTGAACCGTCTAATGGTTTTTCATTGGGATCGTTCATCGTAAAAACTTTTTGGTAGTTGCTGTCAACAGCAGTGAGGAAATATAATCCCCTCTCCTGAATCCAACCATCAAAATCTTTTGCTGTGATTTTGTTTGGAGTGTTTAGCAATGGAATTTTTGGATCAATAAAGTTCACGGTAGCATTTTCATCAGTTACACGATCACGTGAAAGTTTGAAAGGATAAGGTCCCATTTTCTCAGTGATTAAATCAGCAGTGGTATTGTATTGTGTTACCAGCGTGCCACCGTTCTTTACATACTCAAGCAATTTTTCATTGAGGTTTTTTATTCTTTCATCGGTATTGTACAATCGAATACCTGTGATGATGGCATCGTACTGCTGCAAATTCCCCGAAGCAATTTCATCATTACTCAGCATGGAGATTTTGTAACCGATCTGTTGCAACATTTCGGGAACCAAATCACCGGCACCTTTTACATAGCCTATATTCTTGCCTGTGAATTTTAATGGCACCGTAACCAGTTCCGATTTTGCAAAAGGAAAAATGGTGATTGCATGAATGTGATCGTAAGCAATTGTTTTTACGCCGCGGTTATAACTATTGCTATTCATTGCTACAACTGCGTTGAGTGTATCAACAGCAGAAGAAATATTTCCTGAAGGCGGTGTAACTGAAAACGTTGCTGATATTTCATCACCCGGATTTTTCAGTTCAAAAGAAAAATCAGCAGGAGAAATTTTCCACCCAGTTGGAGCAATCAGTTTTGCTGATCCTTTTGCATTTGCAATTGCAGATTTCAAATTCACTTTAATTGCTTTCGGCGCACTGCTGCTGAAAACATAAACCGGCTCTTCAATATTTACCATTACAGCCGGCGCAACTTCGAGCGGGCGATAGATTTCTCCCTTTACTGCATCTTCATATTTATATACAAGCGATCGCGAAAAAGTAAAATCACTTCCTCCAATATTGAATTTAAAGTTGGCGACAACAGGCGGATCATTTTCAGGTTTGCCAACCAATGTTTGATCGGTGAAATTAAAAGTCCCCAAACTTTTTTCGTTCACTAACCAGTATGGTTGTGTACTCGTTGTGTTTGCGTTGAGCAACTGTGAAT
>JAJAYG010000152.1 GCA_026786335.1 Chitinophagales bacterium
CATTTTTTTCATAGCGGATAATTACTTCATCATCGGCCATCTTAGTATGGTTTGCATTATTTGGTTTTTTGAAATGAAGATAAAGCGTATCTCCCTCCTCATCGTAGTTTGACCAAACAGTTTTGTGCCGCAACAAGTAAGGCAACGCCGAAGAAAATTCTTTTAGTTCTAAAGTTTCCATAACACTTTCTTTTTTTCAAATTCTTGTTTCTTGTTCGAGATAAATGCTGTGATCACAAATCCATTATTAGCAGAAACCTCTTTGTAAATAACTATCACAAATTTACCATTTAGTTCCTGAATAGATTTTACAGCAATTAATCCATTCTCATTGCCTTCGCAAATTATTTCGGGGTTTTCTATTGCCGCACTTATTACTTGAACTTACAATCAATTAAATGTATAACCATTTTGCTTTTTGAAAAGAAAAAACGTAGGGTTCTTTTTAAACTATTTGCAAGTTTGAAATAGCAATAACTATTTCTTATTGCAGAAGTTTCAAAAAATATTTGCTCATTCCAACGTCTTTTTCTTAATTTCGATTCATTAATAACTTCTTAAACCACTTGCTTATGAAAACCCTGCTCACTCTCCTTTTCGTTTTCATCTTCTCTGCTGCAAATGCACAAACAAAAATTCTCGATTCAAATGTTGACTGGGGAAATAGAACCATTACCATATTTTTGAGTGACTCTCTTTTCACTTCAAACTCCGTTTGTGTTCAACTTGGAACAGAATATCAAACCAATGATATTTTCAATGAGACATCATTAATAATAGGAACCGATTTACCTATTGGTGATAAGTTCGTTATTCCATTGGCGAATGTTTCGGCAGGTATATATTATGTTGATGTAAAAATTACGACATCAAGCGGAGTTCAGGAAATGGAATTCCAAACTTCCAATTGAGTTTTTATTCAGGAAAAATTTCTTGAAACTTTTGAACATCATAATTCTTTCACCCATTAAATTTTATCCCCATGTAAAACTTTACTTCCTCTTTCATTTTATTTTTCTCGCTCTCTTTTTTTATTGTGAATGTTTCATTGGCTACTAATTATTACTGGAGCCCCGCCGGTACTTCACGAAGTTTTAATAGTGCAGGCAATTGGTGAAAGATTAATTGTAGTGGTACTGTAGCTTCAAGCGTTCCTGCGAGCGGTGATACAATTACCTATAGCAATTGCAGCAACAAAGAATGTCATATTGATGTGAATGCTACTGTAAAGATGGTGATCATTTTAGGCACTTACACTGACACACTTTATCAGGATAACGGAAAAACGTTTACTTTCGAAAAGGCATCATTTAAAGGAGGAGTATTTATGGGAGGAAATTCAGTAATCAGTTGCACGAAAGATATAACCATTGATGGCACAGCTTTTAAATCTACTTCAGATGTGTTTACTATTGCAGGTGACTTTACCTATAAGACAGGTGGCTTTACACACAACAGTGGTAAATTAGTTTTTAATAAAGGGGCGAGTTCTACTACTACAATCAGCAGCACTTCCAATTCAGTAACGGTAAGTTTATACAAAGCAGAATTCGGAGCACCAACTTATAACACTACTTTTAATGTTCGAAACATTGACCTACAAGTGAATAACGATTTAACTGTTACAGGCGATTCATCGCTCTTTATAAATAGCAATTCGAGCTCTGTTATTCAGGCGAAAGGAAGTGTAACAAGCAGTAATACAAATTCAACAGGTGGTGGTACAGCTACAATTGAAATCAACGGAACAGGCAGTCAAACTTTAAGTGATAATACGGTGGTAGCGGCACATTAGAAGTTCAGGGAGATATTGCATGGAATAATTCCGGAACTTCAACTTTCGGAAATGCTTCTTTCAAATGTTCTGGAGGAAACTCTCAAACTTTCAGTGGAAGCATTGAACCTATTTTTTATAATCTTGAAATCAACAAGTCTGCAAATGCAGTAACTTTGGATGACCCTCTCACTGTGTCAAACAACCTGAATCTTGTGAGCAAAAATCTGATCACTGATACCACGAATATTTTAACACTGAAAAGTGGTGCTACTGTTTCAAGTGTTTCATCATCAAGTTTCGTAAGCGGCCCAATAAATAAAATCGGGAACAGTGCTTTCACTTTTCCTATTGGGAAAGGAAGCGCTTACAAACCTGTTGCCATCACTGCTCCTTCTTCTTCAACTGATGCATTCACTGCAGAATATTTTGGTTCGCAGCAATCTCACGGCAGTAATAAAGATTCTATAACTTACCTGAGTGCTTGTGAATATTGGAATGTGAAACGCACTGCAGGAAGCAGCAATATAAAGATTACTTTGTATTGGGATAATTCTACGTGCGCCATTTACACTTTGCAAACTTTAAAAATCGGCAGATGGGATGGAAGTAAATGGAATAACACAGGAATGTGTACCACAACAGGAAACACTGCAAGCGGAAGCATTCAAACAAATAATAACCTGAGTGCATTCGGTGATTTTATGATTGCGAAAAGATCACCTGCGGTGTTTGCACATGCAGGAAATGATATTAGTATTTGCAGTGGCGTTTCTCATGCAGTGGGTGCTTCTCCAAGTGCAACAAGTGGACTTACTCCTTATACTTATGCATGGTCGCCCTCAACTGCATTGAGTTCTAGTTCGGTTGCAAATCCCACTAGCACAGCGACTTCAACTACGCATTACATTTTAACGGTAACTGATCTTGATCATACTGTTGCAGTTGATACCATTATTGTAACCGTACATCCAAATCCAATTGCTGATGCAGGTGATGATACAACGATGTGCAAAGATTTTGAATTTCACATAGGAGGAAATCCAACAGCAAGTTATGGCACATTACCTTATAATTATTTGTGGAAGAATGTAAGTGGTGATACTTTATTTCAAGTGACAAATCCATTTGTTGAATCCGATACTTCTTTCATTTCTTTTCTCACTGTTACTGATTCGTTTGGATGTAAGGGAAGAGATTCAATAGAAGTTTCTGTTCCAACACCAATTGAAATTGATTTTGATTTTGATACAACTTTATATCTCAATCAAAGTGTTCAGTTGAATCCGCAAGTGAGTGGCGGTGTAGGAAGTTTGAATTATAGTTGGTCTCCGAGTTTGTGGTTGAATGATTCGACGATTGTGAATCCGGTGTGTGTGCCGAGGTCTTCAATTCGTTATACTCTTGTTGTGGGTGATTCATTAAATTGTATACGCGAAGCATTTACACGAATACGGTTTAGCCCAATTGACTTACAAGCACTTAATCAATATGCAATATTCTCACCTGATAGCATATTTGTTGGTGATAGCAGTATAGCTATAGGAGGTGTTGGTTCGAGGCAAGTAGATACCTCCTATCTTCATATTCCTTTTGGTTTTCTTGAAACCGATTCATTTGTACTTGCATCATTGACTGACCAACTCTCTGAAATAATGGATGGCATTGATGGGTTGGCTGCTGACACTATTGACGGCGATTTGAGTGGTGATACGTTATATTCAGGAACTTATCGAATTGCTGGCTCGGCTCAATTGAATGGTACACTTACACTTGCAGGTAATGATTCTTCTTACATTATTCTTGATATAGACAGTGACTGGAATGTAAGTGATTTCAGCAAAATTGTACATAGCGGAATTGTTGATGATAAAGTTTTCTTTTCGGTTAACGGTAAGATTGTGATGGGTGATAGTTTAGAGTTGAATTGTTTTTTTCTCTCCGAAAAATCCATTTCAATCGGAAGCTTTGTTGGTTCCGCTGTCTTTTTAGTAAAAGAGAGTACAACAATTTCTTCTTCAGCTTTCAAATTAGAATGTACTAATGATGATCCCGATTGCTGGACACAACTAGATTTTCTAACCATTCAAATTGAATTACCAGATAAGCTGCCAAGGACAAGAAAAGGCCTTGTTTGGAATTCAGAACACACCCTTGTTTTCGATGATGAGTTTGCAACAGATTTGAATATTTTGTCTTGGACGATAGATGAATGGTGGGATGAGAGAACTAATTATCAGTGGTATGAATATGGTGGTTGGGGGGATGAAGAACGTAAAACATTTTATGACCCAGAAGTTACTGGTGCATTTTCTGGAATTACCACCTATGCAACTATAGATGGAAATCTCATATTGAGGGCTACGAATCTCGAAACAGAAGTAGGCCAATCTTACCCTGCGAAGGATGCAGACGGAAATGATTACAATTATAAATATTCAGCAGGTTCAATTGAATCTAATGCCCGGTTTTATCATGGCTATTTTGAAATTAAAGCAAAGATGCCTTACGGACAGGGTATGTGGCCATCATTTTGGATGATTGATGGCACTTGCCCCGGCGGACAATGGTGGGTCCCAGATCATGATGATAAGAGAGAGATAGATTTTTTTGATGCTTCGCTGCCTAAAACCGTTTTTCCGGTTGTAGAATTCTATGATCATTGTCAAGATGGTTGGTTGGAATATTTCGCTTGCCCTAAAGACCAAGAAGGAAATTCTGTTAATCTATCGGATAATTGGCATATCTATGCAGCGGATTGGGATAATGATATCATAACTTATTATGTTGATGGGGTACCAATGTTAAGTTACACGTCCGAAAGTACAATGCCTAATATTATGGGTGTTAGAGATCAGGCAATGCGCCTTGAATTAGGTACCGGAGTAACATCTGAAAATGCTCCAAATTTTGCTTCAAATGCAACAACAGGAACAGCACCAGGCGGTGAGAATAGTGAGCGCGATTTTCAAATTGAGTATATAAAAATATGGCAGAAAAAAAATCATGTTTCGGATTGTTACTTTGTAAATGATTTTAATGGCGAAAGAATTGATCCAATCTTTTGCCTAAGCAATACATTTCATGTTGCTACAACTTACATTCAGGATGCAACTTATAGCTGGACATTACCTGCAAACTGGACGGCTACAGATTTTCTTCTTTATCAAACTGCTTCTTCTGAAAAATTGATCACTCCATCTTCAACTGCTGCTGGTTCATATACAATTCATTTAAAAATTACTTTACCTCAAATAGGAAATCAGAAAGCTGGTATTGTTGATGAACAAGATATTAATGTTTGGATTGGAGAACCTGATGCTCCAACTTTTGATTATGCTCCTACACCTTTTTATTTATATGCTAATAATCACTGCACTATTTTTCCTGTTGATAATGCCGATAGCTATGAATGGGATTTTACATTAGGAAACGGGGATCCTTCAGACGGTCTTATTCTTTCGCCTTCAGGCACGTATTGCGGTATCGAAACACTGGAACCTGGCAGCTATAAAATAAAAGCAAGGGCTCATAATGTTTGCGGATATAGTGAATGGAGCCAACTTACACTTTATGTTAATGACGAACCCTGTTCTGGAAATGGATGCAAGGTTTTAGATTCAACTTCTTTAAATTCACTCATTCAAATTTATCCTTCTCCCAGTGATGGGCATTTATCAATAAAGAATAATTCAAACGAAAAAGTTTTTATTACACTTAAAATGATTAACGGCATTGCTGTTACAAATTTTTATTTGCAACCCGATGAATCAACAAAGATTAATAATTTACCTCAAGGATTGTTACTTGCAGAATCCTGGATAGAAAGCAATCATACTTTATTATTAAGACAACTTATTCCAATTGTTAATCCTTAAATTAATTAAGCTATGAAAAAAGCATTCCTTTTAATTACAATACAATTTTGCTTTGAATTTGTTAATGCGCAATCTCAAGCCGGTATTCTCGATTCTTCATTCGGAACCAACGGAGTAGTAGCAGCATTTCCTCAAGGTGGTGATGGTTCTATTGTTATTCAACCCGACGGAAAAATTGTAGTGGGTGGAACAACATACGATGGTCCTGATTTTTCTGTCGTTCGATATAACAGTGCTGGTTCCGTTGATTATGGTTTTGGAGCTAATGGAATTGCAACTGCTGAAATTGGTTTGGGGTACAATAGCGCTCGTGATCTTGCTTTACAGCCGGATGGCAAAATTTTGTTCGCCGGTTCATGTGTTGATTTCAATGGTAAATGGTCCTTTGCATTAATAAGGTTTAATTCAAATGGATCACTCGATAATTCTTTTAGCGGAGATGGAAAATTAATAACTTCATTTAATGACTTTTCTTATGCTGATTATGGTCAAGCAGTCGCGGTTCAACCTGATGGTAAAATAATTGAAGTGGGTATGTCGAACGATAATTCTGCTGTACGCGGTTTCGGAATCGTAAGATTTAATGCTGATGGTTCTCCCGATATGACTTTTGGCAATGGCGGCAAGTTAGTTATTCCCATAGGTAATGCGTATCCAGCAGCCACAGCCGTTATCGTTCAACCCGATTTAAAAATTCTCGTATGCGGTTATTCTTCGAGTAACTTTCAATCATCATTTGCATTAATGAGATTAAATTCAAATGGAACATTAGATAATAGTTTCGGCGCAGGTGGTAAAGACACCGCCTACTTTGGGGGAGCCGGTTCAAATGGGGAAGGAGATTTATATGAAAACAGTAC
>JAJAYG010000153.1 GCA_026786335.1 Chitinophagales bacterium
CAATATTGGAATAAAATTATTTTAGCAGATGGGTGGCTGTCGCATATTTTCAAGGGATTTAATTTTCAATTTATTAAAATAAAATTTCTCGTACGTTTGAGCTGATGAATGAAGTTCTGATTGCAAACACTTATTTCCTCCACTTCGACAAGAAGCAACTGCGGCAAATGCAACCATACCCTCCGCTGGGGACTTTGTACGCTGCTGCGCTGCTGAGAGAAAATGGTTTTCATGTAAAACTATTCGACACCACATTCAGAAAATCAGCTAAAGAACTTTCCTCACATTTCACAACTAGCTGTCACCCTGAGTTTATCGAAGGGCACAACTCAAAACTCTTTTTAATCGTCGACGACGGCTTCAACTACCTCACCAAAATGTGCCTCACCAACATGCGTGAAGCAGCATTTGAAATGATTCGCATGGCGAAGAATGCAGGATGCACGGTAGTTGTTTCGAGCAGCGATGCAACCGATCACTTTAAAGAATACTTAAACCGCGGCGCTGATTTTATTGTGAAGGGTGAAGCAGAAATTACATTGTTAGAATTGGTGAAAAAACTTTCAATTGGTGAAACCGAATTTAACAATGTCAACGGTCTTTCATTTAAATCAGGTGATGAAATAGTTTCGACTTCAAAACGCGAAGTGATGCATGATCTCGATTCTCTTCCATTGCCCGCCTGGGATTTAGCGGATATTGATTTGTACAGGAGGAACTGGAAAAATCACCATGGCTATTTTTCCATAAACATGGTAACCACCCGCGGCTGTCCATTCAAATGCAACTGGTGTGCGAAACCGATTTATGGCAATCGCTACAACAACCGGTCACCGCAAAATGTGATGGATGAAATAAAAATGTTGCTGGAAAAATTTCAGCCCGATCACTTCTGGTTTTGTGATGATATTTTTGGATTGAAGCCCGGATGGATTCGCGAATTCAGTGAAATTGCAGAGAGAGAAAATTTAAAATTCAAATTCAAAATTCAGTGCAGGGCTGATTTACTTTTAGAAGAGGAAAATATTTCTTCCCTTGCAGCAGCAGGTTGCGATGAAGTTTGGATCGGCGCTGAAAGCGGCGCTCAAAAAATTTTAGATGCCATGGACAAAGGAACTAAAGTGGAACAGATATTTGAGTCAACCCGATTGCTGAAGAAGCATGGAATAAAACCGTGTTTCTTTCTGCAGTTCGGTTACCCCGGTGAAACCATTGAAGACATTGAAGCCACAAAAAAAATGCTGCTCGAACTTATGCCGCATGATATCGGTGTTTCAATTTCCTATCCGCTGCCCGGCACCAAATTTTTTGAGATGGTGAAAGAAGATTTAAAAACAAAAACCAACTGGAGCGACAGTGATGATTTGGCAATGATGTACCGCGGAACTTATTCACCGGCCTTCTACAAGCAACTGCACCGCTACATTCACAAAGTCTATCGCCGGCAACAGGGATTGCAATCACTGAAAAGAATTTTTACTGCGCCAGCCAACATTCAATGGCGGCGTATTTTTACACTGCCGTATTTTATACCGATGAGTTGGTGGAATTATTTTACGCTTAAACGTTCTATTGCAAGATGATAAGAACCCAAATATTTTTTCTTCTTCTGCAAATTGCTGTATTTACAATCGCTTCAGCACAGAAGGAAAGAAATATTTGGATGTCAATTAATGGTGCAGGCGTTCGTTTCAATGAGTCCGTACATACTTTTGATCTAAGTACGAGTTGGGATTACTGGAGAACAGATGCAAGTATATGCGATACCAATGGAGAGTTGAGATTCTATTACCAATGGCTTTAGAATTTTTAACCGCATTCACGAGATTCTGTTAAACGGAGATAGCTTGAATACTGTTGATTACCAAGTATGTATTCTTCCAATACCCGATGGTGCTGTGAGCGCGTGAATCATATTTTCAATTTCAAAAATTTATCATCAGGAGTTTACCTGCTCAATTGCAAAACAGAGAAGGGAGATTTACAAATGAAGATAGTGGTGCAGCATGAGTGAGAAGTAAAACAGGCAAATGGAATTCAGAAAAATTGTAACTTGCATAATCAAAATCAATTGGTATGTCGAAAGAAAAATTGCAGGAAATATTACAAATGACTGTAGAATAAAAAGAAGAAATCTACAAAGTGCTTACACTTGATTTACACCAAATAAATAATGATGATGATTTAACTGATTGGCAAAAGGAAGAATTGGAACGCCGCCTGAAAAAAATTGAAGACGGTAAAGAAACATTTTATACATGGGAGGAAGTAAAGCAGCGCTTGCACAATAAATGACTCGCTTCAAATACACATTTTCTTCTGTTGCTTATGAAGAATTAAAAAAGTCATTTGACTTTTATGAAGTGAGGAAGCAAGGTTTAGGCGATTCGTTTGAAAAACATGTTGAAGATCAACTTGAATTTTTATCTCAGCATCCATTTTCATTTCCCATCTATAGCAACAATGCCAGGAGGATGGTATTGAAGGATTTCCCATTCTCAATATTGTATATCGCTGATGAAGAAAATCGCATAATTAAAATAATTGCTGTCTGGCATTCAAGCTGCAATCCAAAAATTCTGAAAAGCAGAATCTGAAATTCAAATCAAATGGACTTCTTCCGATTCGGCTGATTGATTTCACAATTAATAAATTGATAGCGACTTTCGCACTGCTAAGTTTACTAAGAATGATCACCTACAACAGATTGAATTACGATAATGAAACATTGCTTGCACTTTACAAAGCAATCGTGAAGCCGCGTGTGATTGAAGAGAAGATGCTGAATCTGCTGAGGCAGGGAAAAATTTCAAAATGGTTTTCGGGCATCGGGCAGGAAGCCATTGCCGTTGGCGCTACCATGGCGCTTGATGAAGATGAATACATTATGCCGCTGCACCGCAACCTCGGTGTGTTCACTACCCGCAACATGCCGTTCTTAAAACTTTTTAATCAGTGGCAGGGAAATGAAAATGGTTTTTCGAAAGGTAGAGAACGTTCTTTTCATTTCGGGAGCAATGAACATCACATTGTAGGAATGATCTCGCACCTCGGTCCGCAACTTACCATTGCAAACGGCATTGCACTCGCGCATCAGTTACGAAAAGAAAATAAAGTGGCGCTTGCATTTACCGGCGAAGGCGGAACCAGTGAAGGAGATTTTCATGAAGCGCTCAATGTTGCAAGTGTGTGGAATTTGCCTGTGATATTTTTAATCGAGAATAACGGCTATGGATTGTCAACTCCATCCGCAGAACAATTTCGCTGTAAGCAATTGGCTGATCGTGCCATTGGTTATGGCATGGAAGGAATTACAGTTGACGGCAACAACATCATTGAAATGTATGATACCATCAAAGGCGTGCGTGATTATTGTTTGAAAAATCAGCGACCGTATTTGGTGGAGTGCATGACCTTTAGAATGCGCGGACATGAAGAAGCAAGCGGCACCAAGTATGTTCCCAAAGAATTAATTGAAGAGTGGGGAAAGAAAGATCCTGTAACGAACTATGAAAATTATTTGGTTGCGAATAAAATTATTTCTTCAGTTGAGATTGAAGACATTAGAAAAAAAATCAAAGAAGATATCGAAGCAGATTTACAAATTGCATTTTCTGAACCGCCGCTTATTCCCAATACAGAAAAAGAGATGGCAGATGTTTATGCTCCTGTAATAAAGTCGGAAGTCGGAAGTCGGAAGTCGGAAGTAAAAAAAGAGATGCGTCTCGTAGATGCCATCGCTGAAGCCATGAGGCAAGCAATGGAAAAACATGACAACCTGATTCTAATGGGTCAGGACATTGCAGAGTACGGCGGCGTTTTTAAAATCACTGATGGGTTGTTAAAACAATTCGGAAAAGAAAGAGTGCGCAACACACCACTGTGCGAATCAGCAATTGTAGGTGCAGCGCTGGGATTAAGCATCAAAGGTTTTAAGAGTATGATGGAAATGCAGTTCGCAGATTTTGTTACGGTGGGATTTAATCAGATCATCAACAACCTCGCAAAAAGTTATTATCGCTGGGGACAAAATGCCGATGTAGTCATTCGCATGCCTACGGGTACAGGAGTAGGTGCAGGGCCTTTTCATTCCCAAAGCAATGAAGCATGGTTCACACACACGCCCGGATTAAAAGTGGTTTATCCTTCCACACCTTACGATGCAAAAGGATTGTTGCTTGCAGCATTTGAAGATCCGAATCCTGTGATGTACTTCGAACACAAGCAACTTTACCGAAGCATTAGCGGAATGGTGCCTGAAGATTATTACACGATTGAAATTGGTAAAGCAAATTTGGTGAGTGAAGGAGTTGATGTTTCAATTATAACTTATGGAGCGGGAGTTCATTGGGCGATGGAAGAAGTCGGAAGTCGGAAGTCCGCCTTCGCAAATACTTCGGCGGATAAATCGGAAGTCGGAAGTTTCTCAGCAGACATTCTTGATCTGCGCACTTTACTTCCATTCGATAAAGAAGCAATTGAAACTACCGTGAAGAAAACTGGGAAGGTGATTATTCTACATGAAGATTGTTTGACCGGAGGAATTGGTGGTGAGATCGCCGCATGGATTTCGGAAAACTTTTTCGAACATCTTGATGCGCCGGTAATGCGCTGCGCATCGCTTGATACGCCGGTGCCTTTTGCGATTCCGTTAGAGAATAATTTTTTACCGAAAGAAAGATTTAAGAAGATGCTGAGTGAGCTTGTTTATTATTAATTCGTCATTCAAAATATAATTCATTACAAAAACATGTTTTGTAAATTTGCTTAGTGATTACCATGAATAAATCCGTTATCTCAATCGTGAACGCTCATTACCTCAATAACTACAGCATTCAATCAGAATTCTCTGATGGAAAAAAACAAACACTGAATTTTTTTCCTTTCATATCAGAGACAAAAAATCCGATGACACGAAAATATCTCGACAAGAAAAAGTTTCAATCATTTCACAGTGAGCATGGCGATCTTTTATGGGGTGATTATGAAATGTGTTTTCCAGTTTGGGATTTATATGAAGGCAAAATTTAGTTTGTAAAAGCTTACCCACTATGATTCCTGAATTCTCACAAGTAATACTCGCTGTTGATCTTCCTGATAAATTATTGCAGAAGGGTGATGTGGGTGTTGTTGTTCAATCTTTTGAAGAAGGAAATGGATATGCAGTAGAATTCTTTAAACTTGATGGTTCAACCTTCACTGAAGCCACTGTATCTGCTAATCAGATTTTAATTGCAGGAAAAAATCATTTGCTTCACGTGAGAGAGTTGGTTTAGTTATTAGCAACTTTAAATTTTCTTAGTGTGCCTCATGAAACACTATTATCGTTTGCGATTACTTTAGAAAATAATTTTTTACCATAAGAAAGATTCAAACTTCAACTTGAAAAATTAATTGGTCTCTAATGGAAACTCTACACATCAGCGCTGAATGTTTTCCCGCTGCTAAAGTCGGCGGGCTTGCAGATGTGGTGGGCGCATTGCCAAAATATTTAAACCGCCGCGAAGTAATTTCGAGAGTGGTAATTCCCTGCTACCAGAATAAATTCAGGAAAGAAAATTTGTGGGAGAACACATACAGCGGGAATATTAATTTGGGTATTGAAACATTTTCATTTTCCATTCAAAGAGAACAAACCAACAAACTTGGATTTGAATTGTATGTGGTTGACCTACCTGAATTATTAAAAGAAGAAAATCCGTATGGATATACAAATGATATCGAGAGGCATCTTGGATTTCAGATTGCTGTGGTAAACTGGATCAGCAGCATGAAAAAGAAACCCGATGTAATTCATTGCCACGATCACCATACAGGTTTAATTGCTTTTATGATGAATTATTGCAATGAGTATGTTGCATTGAAATCGATTCCAACAGTTTTCACCATTCACAATGGAAATTATCAAGGGTGGATTGGTTGGGAAAAAGAAAATCTGTTGCCTGCATTTGATTTGGCAAAACGCGGAATGCTGGAGTGGAATAATTGCATTAACTCCATGGCATGCGCCATCAAATGCTGCTGGAGATTTACAACCGTATCGGAAGGTTATTTGGAAGAACTTTCAAAAGCTGCTTTAGGGCTTGAGTCGCTGATAAGAAGTGAAAAGCAAAAAGCTATTGGCATTCTCAATGGCATTGATACCGAAGTGTGGGATCCGGAAACAGATCCGATGATCGAAAAAAATTATGGAATCGAAAAAGCAGAGAAAGGAAAAAAGAAAAACAAAGAAGCCCTGTGTAAATCATTTCAATTTGAAAATGATAAACCACTGTTTGCATTTATCGGGAGATTGGTTGCAGATAAAGGTGCCGATCTTTTACCGAATGCAATTACACAAATTGTACTGCTCGAAAAATTAGATGTAAATTTTATTGTGCTCGGCAGTGGTTCGGCTGATTATGAAAATAATTTGAAGCAGTTGAAAGAACGATTCCCAAAAAATTTTAATTGCGTGATTGGCTACAATGAAAAATTGGCGCATCTTATTTATGCCGGCTCCGATTTTCTTTTAATGCCATCGCGCACCGAGCCCTGCGGGTTAAATCTATTGTATGCTTTGCGCTATGGAACAGTTCCG
>JAJAYG010000154.1 GCA_026786335.1 Chitinophagales bacterium
ATGATGATGAAAATATTTTATTGCTTGAACAGCAGGATCGTAAACTCTGGGATCGTGAACTGATTGATTCGGGAATTTCTTTTTTAGAAAAATCGTTGAGCGATGGCGAAATAAGCTGGTACCATCTTCAGGCAGCCATTGCTTACCAGCATGTGGTTGCCTCTTCATTTGATGCAACAGATTGGAATGCAATTCTCCTGCTATACAATATATTACAGCAAAATTTTCCATCGCCGGTTACTTTTTTAAATCGCGCTATTGCATTTTCAAAAGTTCATGGAGCAACTGCAGCAATTGAGTTGATACTTTCTTCAACCGAAAAAGAAAAACTTAAAAAATATTATCTGCTTCCGGCAACTTTAGGTGAGTTGTTTCTGAAGGAAAAGAATTTTTCAGTAGCAAAAAAACATTTTGAAGAAGCAATTGCGCTCACTAATTCTGCTGCAGAAAAAAAATTATTGAGCAGGAAGATTGAAAAATGCATTCAATAGAATTGACGAACCTTATCTTTCCAAAAAATAATTACTATGAAAATTAAATTATTGAGAAGCTCTATTCTAATTGCTTCAATCTTTATTGTGAGCAATATCTCTTTTGGGCAGTTGCCCGATATGAAATTTAAAATTCATTACGGCGATAATGCGAAGGCAGGTAATTATGCCAATGTAAATGGAATCAAAATGTACTATGAGGAATATGGTAAGGGAGCGCCCATGATTTTAATACATGGCAATGGCGGAAGCATTGCCGATATGGGTTTTCAGATTCAATATTTTTCGAAACACTATCATGTAATTGCTGCTGACAGTCGTGCGCACGGAAAATCTGGTGTAGGTGAAGGCCCGCTAACTTATGAGCAAATGGCTAACGACTGGAGCGCACTGCTTGATGTTTTAAAAATTGATTCGGCTTACGTGATCGGCTGGAGCGATGGCGGCATTCTTAGTTTGCTTCTTGCCATTGATCACCCCAGTAAAGTGAAAAAGTTTGCAGCCATGGGTGCCAATCTGCAACCCGATTCATCTGCAGTTTATAGTTGGGCGGTAAGGTGGGTTGATAAAAGTGCAAGCACAATTAATTCGATGATTGAAAAAAAAGATACCACTCAACCATGGGCAATCTATCAAAAATATTTTGACTTGCTTGGTAACCAACCTCATATTCCATTGAGTGATCTGCATAAAATTACCGCCCCGGCATTAATAATGGCAGGCGATAAAGATGTGATCACAGTGGAACACACGGCTCAGATTTTTAAAAATATTTTGCGCTCACATCGTTGCATTTTTCCCGGCGCTACACACTTGATTCCTGTGCAGGATCCGGTGCTGTTTAATACCACTGTGGCTAAATTCTTTTCATTGCCTTTTAAAAGACCCGATACAAAAGAGCTGATTGAGGGAATGCAGTTTTGATTTTTTTAAGAAGCAAAAATGTTATGGCCTAATTACCATAAATTTTTCTTTCACATAATCATACCCGATTTTGCCATACAGAAAATAAATTCCGTTGGCATAGCTTTTCATGTCTATTGTAAATGTTGCTGAATCGTACACCGGCACATTTCCACTTAGCATTATTTGCCCGATAATATTTACAATTTGAAATTGCATGGTTCCCGCTGACGGGTTGGAGATCTTAAATGAAATCATGTTTCCGGTTTCATTTGCAAATGTTAAACTCGAATTTTTTGGAACTGTGCTTCGAACAAAAAAAGCTGCCTCAGATGTATCGTTGTAAATAAATTCATCAGTTGTATGATTGGGTTCCTGACTCCATGCATAAAAAACATGACCGCCTTCTCCTGTAAAATATACAGGGAGTTTGATTGGCGTAGAAAGAGAAGATGCAAGTGAAAGTGTAGTATCAAAGTACGCAGGTTCTTGTCCATCAACCTGATAACCGATTTTAACAAACTCGATCGTATTTAATCCACGGTTAGAAACCTGTACTTCAGGAATAAAACCTTGCGTAACAAGTGTATCAACAGGGTTAATGATCACGCTCACTGATGCATCATTACTAAAACTAATTCCCTGGCAACCTGCGGGAGATGTTTTAAGATCTTTTCTAAAAGTATTGAGTACGCCGGTCATTATGTTATCCTGGCAGATAGTAAAAATATTCATGCATCCATCATCGGTATAATCCATGTAGTTCATAAACATTACACCATTGGGTGTGTTGTTACAAGCATCGATTAAAGGAAATGAAGGGCAGCCATAAACAGGCTGGTCTTCAGGCGGAGTATCACTGCAATCATCAACATCACTACAGCCACCAAAGGTGTGAACCAAACCAAGCCAATGTCCCACCTCATGAGTTGCTGTTCTGCCCTTGTTGTAAGGAGCCAAAGCAGTACCGCCTCTTCCAAAAGATTTATACCTGATTACAACCCCATCAGTTTTATCAAGCGTATTACCCGATGGAAGTGTGGCATAACCAAGTACATTATCAGCAAGATTGCAAACCCAGATGTTGAGGTAATTTTTATTAGGCCATGCATCGGCGCCGCCTTTATCAGTAAACTTTACGCTATCTGAAGAATAATCGAATGAACTATTGGTAGTAGTTACATATTCAATTCCCGAAGTTTCATTTCCATCGGGATCATATTTTGCCAGACAAAACTGAACATCAATACTACCTGCTGAAGATTGCCAAACTTCAGGTGTTGTGGATGCATCGGCATTTAACCGGTTGTAATC
>JAJAYG010000155.1 GCA_026786335.1 Chitinophagales bacterium
ATAACAGAGAAATACCATTTCTCCTGCTTGGCATCCCACTGGCTGCGGATTTTTTTTGATTCAAAAAGTTTAATGTTGCTCATGAATCAAAAATCGCATTTTGAGTTGAAGAAAATGCGTGTGTTGAAAAATATTGTTTGTAGGGAATTGTTATGAACTTTTAATTTCAAGAAATGCACTGCTTATTTTTCTTTAAAGAATTTTGAAAAGAAAAAATCAGATTGACTCAATGCATTATTACCATTTTATTCCACCACCATCTTCCTCACCACGCCACGAATTTTCACAAAATAAATTCCAGAAGAAAAACCGGAGATGTCAATTTCTGAAGTGATAGCATTAACTTTCATTTCCAAAATTATTCTACCGAGGTTATCGCAGATGAAGAGTTTCGAATTGATGGCGGAAGAAGAAAGTTGAATGGTAATTTTTTCTGTTGCAGGATTAGGGAAAACAGAAAATGAGAATCCTGAATGTGCTTCATTAATTCCAACTCCTGTTTCAACCACCACATACAAAATGGTATCATCACTGCATCCATAAAAATTGGTGTAGGAATAAGTGATTGCATAAGGCCCGCCCACTCCGGGAATGGAAGGATCAAAAAATTCACCGTTAAAAATTCCGGGGCCTGTAAAAATTCCGCCGGGCGGATCACCCTGCATCAACACAGGTGAATCAGTTACAAGCACGGTATCGGGCAAACCTGTTACACTTGCATGTGGCGTTGGAAAAAGATTTACAGGCACTTCAATAATGGTATCGCATTCATTGTTGATCTCATTAGCAATGAGTGTAAACAATGTGCTTTGTACAGGCACTGTAATTACTGAATCACCGGTGCCATCTGAAGGAATCATGATTGGAAGTAACGGATACCACTGATAATAAAAATTCCCTTCTCCATTATTTTCTGCAAGCAACATCAAAGTATCACCGGTGCAAATTGAACTGTCGGTAACCGATGCTTTAATAACAGGGTAATAAACAGAAACATTTGCAGCAACACGTTCACTCAAGCATCCGCCTAAATTATTTTCAGCATAAAAACTTGTTGATTGATTGACAATGGGCGAAATTATTGTGTCTCCTGTTCCAATATTATTCCCACCTGTTTGAGCATCGTACCAAATAGTATTTTCAATATTACCGGTGTTTATCAATGTTACTGTTCCGGGGCTGCACCTGCTTACATCAGCAACTACAGGAGGAGGAGGTGTAGTGACAATTTCAACAAGAGATTCGTCGCTTACAGTTGTGTTAATGCACGAAACTTTTGCAACATAATAGGTGCTTGAAGTAAGTACAGGTGTTTGATAAATTGCATTGGTTGCGCCGGTTATATCTGTATAAGGCCCTCCACTGTTCAAAGCGTTTTGCCACTGAATAGTTGCACCACCTGAATATCCGATAAGTGTAAGTTGCGTTGAACCTTTGTCGCAAAAAGTGTTTTGCAGTTCCGAAATAACTCCTGCAACAGGAGTTGCGTTAACGGCAATTTCAACTGAAGCTTCAGCCGAACAATTTGTTGCAGCATCAGTAACTGTAACAGAGTACAATGTATTATTTACAGGACTTGCCGTAGGATTCTCAATCGTATCATTATCTAAAGAAAGCGAAGGCGACCACAGAAATTTATATTCCTGCGGAGTAAATCGCCATGCATCATTATAAGCAGTCCATTGGTTACTGGCGTTTCTATTTGGTACAGTAGCAGCAAGAGTACCTTCTGCATTTTCAATTCCTTCAGTATGAAAAAACCAATTAGCATTTGGATTACCGGGCATTGCAGTGGTATGAATCTCGATCGCGTTCGTGGTTTCATACAACATTATCTGCGCTGTTACCGGATCAACACCACCATCGTTGACAGAGTAATGAAGAATGGAATCAAACTCCACAGTAAGTTTTCTGTAAGGTGATACACCGGTGGTGCGATAAATAATTTTCCCACCCAAATCAGGTGAAAGATCTTCCCATGCGTATGCAATTAAATTGTTAGGCGGGTTTACTGAAGGAAGAAACTGACCGGTGCAGCAACCATCAAAATCATTGTCATCAAATGTTATGAATCCATTGGAGGAAATATGAAACTCTTCAAATTCAGTATCATAAAATTTAAATTCAAAACCAATCGGCAAGCCATCGCTTACTTCTTCATCATCCAATTCAACTTCAGTTCCAAACAAAGAAGAATCAGGTTTGAAAGTGATTTGCGAAACAATGTAATTCTGCTGAGGTGTTACTACTGCATTTAATTGTGTTGAAGCGCCGCCACAAATAGAATCTGATGTTGTTGTAATTGAAACCTCCGGTGTATTTACAACAGTAACTGTATAGCTTGCTGAGTTGTTGCATGTTCCATCAGTTGCGCTAACAGTATAAGTGGTGGTTACAGCAGGATGAACATGTACGATATTATCTGCTATTGATTTTAGTCCATCTAGTGGTGACCATAAATAATTACTTAGTGAACTGGTAGCAATGAGTTCTATTGAGTCAACAGCATTTGCACAAATAATTGCATTTTCGGGAATTGAAGTTATACTTAATGAAGGTGCATCTTCGACTATAGAAGTAACCGGTACTCTTGGAGACTCACACTGCTCGCTGTAATTAATAATCCAATTGTAGAAATAGAAATAATAGGCAGGGCCTAAATTGCTGTTGTAAATACTTATAACATTTGGTATTTCATAGGGGAAATGAACATTGCTTTGCGAACTCCAGAGCGGAATACTTTCATCACTGAGAAATAACTGATAGTCATCCCCTATGGCAAGAGAATAATTCATTTCTAAAAAAACTTTATTTCCCAATTGCGATTCATCAATTTCAAAAGTGTCAGTTATGATAGGATTAAAAAATTGATCACGCAGCTGAAGAAAAATTTCACCCGATGCAGATGGATAAACATTAACGCCAACCAGCGTACAGCTTCTTTCTACATTAAATTTCAAAAATTCATTCTTATAAAAATCAGTACCACTTGTATTTGAACTATCAGCCATACCAACACTGTCAATGTATTGTACACCGGTTGAAGCAGTCACAAAAAAAGTTGTTGTAGTGGCAATGGAAGTCTGATAAGTGGAAGGTGCACTTTCAGTAAGCAATGGGATTCCACCGAGTGGTTCGGCATACCAATTAATTTCGCAGCTTGCACAGTCGGCAAAAAAGTTTGCGTTGCCTCCACCACAAATGCTGTCTCCATAGTAAGATGTAAGCAGCGAAGTGCCAATTTCTATAGTAACAATATTTGAAAAATCTGTTTTGCCTGAATTAAGGCATGTAACTTTTACCCTGAAAGATGAGGTGGTATCAATCGGAGGTGTAATGTATGAATGGCTTGTGGCACCAATAATATTTGACCATAGTAATCCATCAGGCGACCGTTGCCATTCAAATAAAAGACCTGAAGCAACTGAAAATCCTGTTAATTCAAGTTCACTATTCTGCCCTGGTTGACAAAGCGAAGATGGAAATGCTTTTAACGTTCCTGCCTCAGGAATTCCTGCACATGGATCTGCGGCGTTAATGGTTAATGTATAGTCTTCAGTTTCTCCATTGTCAAAATCAACACAGGCATCATTCTCATAAACGAATACCAATTTTGCACTTCTTACCCTTACTCTTCTTTCACCAATATAACTTTCATCATTGGGAATTGCTACCGTGCCCGAAAATAATATGCTACCAATTGTTGGCGATGCAAAAACAAATTCATCGGGATCACTAAAATCCTGATCATTATTAAAATCAATCCATACTCCAAAACCCTGACTGCTACCCGAACCCGAACCCGACTTCATGGTGAGTTGGTAACTGCTTCCAATTTCAACAACAGTTGTATTGCTTCCAACCGCAGGATATAAAATGTAATTATTGAGGTTGCCATTGCAACCGCTGGTTGAATTTGAAAGTGTATTGAAAGTAAATTTGTTTATGCAGGCACCTGTTCCGCTGCATGAGTTCTGATAAGTTCCTATACAGTATTGAGCATGCACTTCGGTGGTAATGAAGAACAGCAGAATGAAAAATAATTTGAGGGTATTAAATATTTTCATTGTAATAAAACCAAATGCAAATACAATTTCGCGCAGCAAGATCAACAAGAACTCCACATCACCGACATTTAAGTTTATGATTCGAAATTAAATCATCTTGGGTTCACCATAGATAAAGTAACTTGGCGCTTCAAAAAAATATTGAAAGCATAACAAATGTCATTAATAAATAAACCTGAACACCTTAAAGAAATTGCCATTTTGGTTGGCGTAATTCATAAAGATCAAAAAGAAGAACACATCAATGAATACTTAGATGAGCTTGCTTTTTTAGCTGAAACTGCAGGAGCGCATACCATAAAAAGATTTACGCAAAGATTAAATGCGCCCGATTCTAAAACCTACATCGGCAGCGGAAAAGTAGAAGAGATCAAAGCGTATGTGGAACTTAAAAAAGTTGACCTCGTAATTTTTGACGACGACCTAAGTGGCAAACAGATTAACATTTTAGAGAAGGCACTGAAAGTAAAAATTGTTGATCGCAGCAATCTCATCCTCGACATCTTCGCTAATCGTGCGCGCACAGCGCAGGCAAAAGCACAGGTGGAGCTTGCACAGTTGCAATATTTATTGCCTCGCTTAAAAGGTTTGTGGACCCACTTAGAGCGGCAGCGCGGTGGTATTGGAATGCGCGGACCGGGTGAAAAAGAAATTGAAACCGACCGCCGGATTGTGAAATACCAGATTTCATTACTGAAGAAAGATCTGGAAAAAATTGATCGCCAAAATCAAACGCAAAGAAAATCACGGGGCGAATTAATTCGTGTGGCTTTGGTGGGTTACACTAATGTTGGCAAATCAACTTTAATGAATGTGTTGAGCAAGAGCGATGTGTTTGCCGAAAATAAATTATTTGCAACGCTTGATACCACCACCAGAAAAGTGGTGATGGGAAGGATGCCTTTTCTTATGAGCGACACCGTAGGTTTTATAAGAAAACTGCCGCATCATTTGATAGAGAGTTTTAAATCTACACTCGATGAAGTGCGTGAATCAGATATTCTGTTGCACGTGGTTGACATTTCTCATTCGCAATTCGAAGATCAGATTCGTGTGGTGAATGAAACTTTGATGGACCTTGGCACACATGACAAAACAGTTTTAATGGTGTTCAATAAAATGGATTTGTATGAAGCTCAAGCGTTTGATCCGTTGCTGCCGCCCGAAGTAAAAGAAGAATTGCTCCATCAGTTGCAGCAAAGCTGGTTGAAGCAAACGGAAGGCAAAGCAGTTTTTATTTCGGCCACAAAAAAAGAACACCTCGATGATTTAAGAACGAAGCTTTACGATATGGTGAAGGAAATGTATTTGAAGCGGTATCCTTATAGGGCGGCGACGTTTTGATAAAATTTTTATTGCGAATGAAAACTATTCTCTTTCTTTTATTCCTCTGCGCAATTCATTATTGCTATGCACAAAACCCTGAAGCAAAAAGAGCGTGGCATTGGTATTTTGGAAATGTTGCAGGTATAGATTTTAGCAGTGGAACTGCTGTAAATTCCTGCCTTGTAACAATTAATACTTCAGCAATTCCGCGAGGCATCTACTTTTTAAGGGCAATCGCAGATGCCAAAATAATTTCACAAAAAGTAATGTTGCAATAACCTGTTGGAGTTAAAAGAATTTATTCTGTGGTTGATATGAATCTTGATAATGGAAAGGGTGATGTATTCAAATGTCAATTTTGACTTGTCTTCATTTTTAAAAAAATCAGTTCTTCTTTTAATCTTACATCTGAAATAATATTGCGCTCAACTAATGTCTTTCCTGAATGATAAAATTGATCTATTGTTCTTTTTGCTTTTCTATTTTAATGTGGGGGAAATCCTTTTCGCAATCTCCGGAATTGCCGGCAGTTCGTGATAGCTCCATCACTGTTCCTGCAAGTGAATATTATCGGGCGCATCTTTTCTGGCGCCTCTTTCTGGGGAATCACTACCGTGATTCATGGACAGCTCCAATAACCGTTCGATACTTTGATGTTAAGCATATAAAAGGTGGGCTTACACCGTTGAAATTAGGCGGAGGTTTTCAAACCAAATCACTGACACTTATGGGCATTGATGGAGTTGAATATGTGATGCGCACCGTTGACAAGGATCCTTCAAAAACGATTGACACTTTTTTCAGGCGAACATTTGTTAAAGTAATTGTTCAGGATCAAATTTCGGCAGCACATCCATTTGGATTTCTAGTGGTAGCAAAACTTTCTTCCACTGCCGGTATTTATCATTCGCTCCCCGAAATATTTTATGTACCCGATGATTCAGCATTAGGAAAATACAGTGCAATTTTTAAGAACAAATTAGTGATGCTGGAAGAGTATAACCTGACCAATAGTTCTATGGAGCCTGCTTTAAGAGGTTTCAATTCTGTTATTAGTACTGCTGAAATAAATGATTTTCTAAAAAGCAGCAGCGACAATAAAGTTGACCAGCGATTAACACTTAGGTCAAGAGTATTTGATATGTTGATTGGCGATTGGGACCGGCATGAAGATAACTGGAGGTGGGCTCAATTTAATTTGGAAAATGGACAAAAGATATTTCGCCCCATTCCACGGGATCGGGATCAGGCATTTTTTCATTTTGATGGACTCTTTCCTGCATTTGCAAGATTATGGATACCGGGGTTAAGAAAAATGCAATCTTACAAGTCAAAGCCTGCCAACGTAAAATGGTTTAATTACAATGCACGTTTCTTTGATCAGAATTATCTATCCGAATTAATTCGAAATGATTGGAGAGAGATTACTGATAGTCTTAAGAATGAAATGACTGATCAGGTTATTGATAGCGCATTACAAGTGCTGCCCGATACTATTTATAAGTTAACAGGTAAAGAACTTTCAAAAACATTGAAAGGCCGAAGAGATAATTTATCTGAGATAGCAGATAAATATTATCGCTTCCGCGCAAAAAAAGTCACCATTCAGGGAACAAATAATGCAGACTATTTTGAGGTCATTCGTTCTGCACCTAACCTTACCGAAGTTAACGTTTATCAAATCAACGGTGGCATTAAAGGAAAAAGGAGTTACCATCGGCTTTTTACAAAAAAAGAAACCAAAAAGATTTTACTGCAAGGCTTTGAAGGAGAAGATGTGTTTGAAAACTCGGGAAGTGCAAAAAAGAAGATAGCAATACACATTGTTAAGAGCAAAGAAAATATTAAGATCATTAATGGATCTAAGTTCAACGAATCCGGCAAAAAATTCAAGGTAGTTGAGCATACGAAACCCACCTCCAATATCAAATGAGATTTTTGGGGAGCAAGTCACCCGACTTCATAAATTATTTTTGAATGCAAAAATTTTTAAAATACACTTCGAACAACAAGGAAACTTACAGAAGTGTAAACTAAAGTTGACACTTTTGTTAACCAAAAATTATAATTAACATTTATTTTATTGCTACTCTTCTTTAAGTATACCTTTGACTCCTGTTGGTTTTCAACAGTTCCGTTCAGCAATGCCGAACC
>JAJAYG010000156.1 GCA_026786335.1 Chitinophagales bacterium
ATTTGCAGCTACGTAAGTATGAAAACAGTTGGCTAAGAATTATTTTATGTCTGATTTTCACTTATAATATTTTGTTGTTCTTGAAAATTTCATCCTTTTAAAATATATTTTCCGGGTTAATGAAAAAAAATAAAGCAAATATTCTTCTTGTTGAAGATGATTCAAACCTGTCTTTCGTAATCAAAGATAATCTTGAAAGAAAAGAGTATCAGGTGAGCAGTTGCAAAGATGGATTAGAGGCTTTGAATCTTTTTGCTAAACAATCATTCGACATCTTAATTACTGATGTGATGATGCCTAATATGGATGGCATGGTGGTAGTTGAAAAAATAAGAAGTAAAAATCAGCAGATACCCATCATTTTTATTTCTGCAAAATCATTGCTGAACGATAAACTTGCGGCATTTAAAATCGGAGGCGATGATTATCTCATTAAACCTTTTAGCATGGATGAGTTGATTTTTAAGATCGAAGTATTCTTAAAAAGAAGCCAAACAATCCCAAATGTTGAAATTCCTCAGATAATTATCATCGGCAAATACAAACTTGATTTTGCCAACCTCGCACTTTCGATTAATAGAGTTTCTATAACGCTTACTATGCGTGAAGCAGAAGTCTTGCGCTATCTTGCTATAAAGAAAAATCAGTTGGTTCAACGCGGTGAATTGCTCAAACAAATCTGGGGATCCGATGATTATTTTTTAGGCCGAAGCCTTGATGTTTTTATTTCGCGCCTTCGTAAATACCTTAAAGAAGACAATGAAATCGAAGTAGAAAATGTACATGGTGTTGGTTTCAGACTGGTTATTAAAGAATAATTTCTTTGCAATACGCAGTGCGCTTTGCATTGCAATCCTTGGGAAAATCTACCTTTACAATCAATGAAAAAGTCACCTCTCAGATTGGTACTCATACTTGGTATGGTTTCCATTACCGGAGCACTCATTACACAAATCTTTTGGCTACAGAAAGCTTTGCAGGTTAAAGAATCAAACTTTGATCAGGCAGTTATGCTTTCACTTCGCAGAGTTGCAGAGCATCTTGATTACTCATCAACGAATTCTTTTGCAGCGCTAAATGCGGCAAGCAAAATTTCTTCAAGAAAATTCAGGCTTAACATCAATGATAAAATTGAATGCAACTCACTTGAGTTTTATTTAAGAACCGAATTGGCTTACCCAAGCCTCGATATTGATTTCGATTATTTCATTTACGATTCAAATATTGATTCACTCGTTTTTACTCATAGCGTTTACATGAATGAAACAGAAAAATTGTATTCATTTTCCTCAGACCTTCCTAACCTAACCCAAAGTGCATATTATGCGATTATCGAGTTTCCAACCCGATCTGCATACATTGGAATAAAGATGACCATCTGGATTTTCTCTTCACTTGTTCTATTGCTGGCAGTTTTCTTTTTTGCTTATACAGTAATTGTTATTCTCAGGCAAATTCGTTTGATGGAAATGCAAAAAGATTTCATCAACAACATGGCGCATGAATTTAAAACTCCAATTGCAACCATCAGCATTTCTGCCGAAACTTTAAGCCAACCAGAAATAGTTAATCAGCCCGATCGAATGCGTGCCTATACCGATATAATAAAAAATGAATCGAACAGGCTTCGCACGCAAGTAGACAAACTGCTTCAAATGTCAAAAATGGAACGCGATAAAATAGAATTGCATCTTGAAGAGATTGATTTGCACCAGCTCATTAGAGAAGTAATTCCAAATCTTTCGCTTAAACTTGAAGATCGCGGCGGAATTTTACTTTATCACCTTGATGCGAAAAACCATTTGATCAATGCTGACAGCGTTCATTTAACAAATATCATTTACAACCTGCTTGATAATGCCGTAAAGTATACGAATGTGCCTCCGATTATAGAAGTAAAAACACAAAATAATGCAAATGAGATTATGCTATCAGTCGGTGATAATGGAATTGGAATTTCAAAAGAATTTCAAGATAAAGTGTTCGAAAAATTCTATCGCGTTCCTACCGGAAATATCCATAACGTCAAAGGCTTTGGATTAGGTCTTCATTACTTAAAAATTGTAGTAGATGCCCACAAATGGAAATTGAATCTGCAAAGTGAAAAGGAACAAGGCTCCGTATTTACAATTTCAATTCCGTTTACTAATAATTCTTCTCAAGATAAAGAATGAATGCGACAACAAAGCAATGCTACCTTATCTTTGCCGCCCTTAAATAGAAACTAAACAGCATTAATAACTGCAGCTGAATTATCTAACAACCTCAAACAATAAAAACAGTGACCGGAACAAAAATTAACATGAAAGAAGGGCAACTTGATGTGCCCAACGATCCAATAATTCCATATATCGAAGGAGATGGAACCGGCAGAGACATCTGGCGTGCATCAGTACGAGTACTTGATGCAGCAGTAGAAAAAACTTTTAAAGGGGAAAAGAAAATTATTTGGAAAGAAGTTTTAGCAGGGCAAAAAGCTTTTGACCAAACAGGTAATTGGTTGCCTGATGAAACACTTGATGCCTTCAAAGAATATCTGGTAGGAATTAAAGGACCTTTAACAACACCGGTAGGTGGCGGCATTCGCTCACTCAATGTTGCACTCAGGCAAATAC